>NZ_JBPAOH010000044.1:0-48998 GCF_050875635.1 Tolypothrix sp. VBCCA 56010 | reverse complement strand
GGGGGGAGGGGGGAGGGGGACAGGGGGGGAAAGAAATATCCTTTACACTTTTGCTCGTTGTAGATGCTAGCAAAAAGCTTTATCTCAAAGTGGTTCTGTTGACAAGTTATTGTAAGATGTTGAAAAAGTTTAACAAACTTGAGATAAATTGACAAAATCTAATTGGGCATTGGGCAATGGGCAATGGGCATTGGGAATTGGATTCGGGAGAGATTCTTTTCATGCCCTATGCCCGATGCCCCATGCCCTATGCCCGATGCCCTAATTCTTGCCGCAAGCGGTACAAAATTGTATTTTGGTCAACTTGGGACAAAATTTCTTGAATGACGGTGCTAGCGCCTAGTTGACCCCATGTGCAGCCTTTTTTCAGGTACTCTTGTGCGGCTTTACCGATCGCGTAGGCGCCATAACCGGCGATACCTGCTTGAGCGATCGCACTTCCGGCGAAGGCTGTTATATTGGTGGGATTTTCACCACTGGCTAAGGCGGTGGCACTTTTGCCTAAGCCTAAAAGCAAGCTGCTTCCTAATTCTCCCAAAAGTAAACCGCCAGAACTAAATAAAATTGTCTTAAGAAGTGAACCTGCTTCGTAACCGGTCATCGGTAAGCCGTATAATCTTGCTAAGGAGCGAATTAACGCTAAGTCGGCAACGCTTCCGCCGACGATGTCTAAAAAGGCGATGGGATTTAAGCCGACTGCTAAAGCTTTGTATTTGGTAAACTGCCAAATCAGGTCTTCTGCTTGTTGTTCGCGTAAGTCGATGGTTTTTTGAGCGATCGCTGTTTCTGCATCTCTTGCCTGAATCAGTGCATTTAAGGCGAGAAGCGATCGCCCTTCACGATTGAGAATATTTAAAATTGTCTGTTTGAGTTCCTCTACTTGAATTGGTGGTGTCTCCCATTCATAAGTTACACGTCCATCAGTCCACTCAACCCGCACTTCCATTAGCGCAGGTTCCGCTGCTACCATAACAATTTCATCTGGTAATAGTGGCTTTTGTTGGGGATGTCCTGCACCGAGTTGTTGCAAATTTTTATAAATAGCGGTTCTATCTGTATCTGGATACAAGTCTATTTTGTTAAATACAAGAATTAGGGGTTTTTGCGATCGCCGCAATTCTAGCAACGCTTGATACTCAGTCTGGGTAATATCACCCGAAACGACAAACAAGATTAAATCAGCTTGCTGCGCTATGTCTCGCGCCATTTGTCCTCTTACTTCCCCTTGAATTTCATCTAATCCGGGGGTATCAATTAATTCTACCTGCACTTTTCCGCCAGGAGTCCACCGCAGGGAACGAGGATACTGAGTTACGCCGTTAAGGGGACCTGTTTGGAGAATTTTTTGTCCCACTAAGGCGTTTAAAACTGCTGACTTTCCACGACTGACTAAACCGAAAGCGGCAATTCTAATTACGTTAGAGTCAAGCTTATTGAGAGTATTCGTCAATGTCTCTAATTCTGGTTTCACAAAAGATGCTAATTCCAGGTTTGATTGCGGTTGTCCGGGTTTGCGAAGATATCCATACCAAGACAGCACTTGTCTGAGACTAGCACGAGCGCGATTTAAATGAGTTTCTTGGAGATTAGGCACGTTCTTGCCTTTGTTATAACAAGCTACATATCTATTTTGATTCAATTACATAACAAAACTCAGCAATGCCTAAAGACGCTACTGAGTTATTAATTATTTAATTATCCACAATCTGTGGTTAATTACACGTTTGAATTATGCCACGTCTAATAAGTTAGATAAAATTACGCTTTTCTGAAGCGAGTTTAATTATCAGCCAGAAATAAAAATTCCTGGCTTAGATATCTATCGCCAAGTCCGGTTTCCGTCTTCGTCAGTTCTTGCTTGACGAATGACATCGGAAATTTCTTCCGCATCTTTTACGTGGTGAAGTGCTTTTTGTTCACCATCTGGTTCATCGACAACAAAATAAGTCGGTACTGTGATATGCTCGCCTGTAATGTCTGGTGAATCTACAGCAATTTGTTGAGCTTTTTCTTCAACTGATTTTGACTCATCAACCACATCTCCGGGATTGAGTGTGGCGTTCTTTTCTTTAGGTGTCGGTTCTTCTCTGGATTCTATAGTTGGGCTTACTGGTTGCTTAATTTCATTTTCTGATTGATTAGCCATAATCTTTAATTTTCCAGAATTCGTCTACTAACATTACTTTATAGAATCAAAGCCGTGAAGAGTTCCTTCTCAAGAAAGACTTTGAGCATACGACTAAATGATGAATTTCTTAGGTTATATCAATTCTATATGAGGTTGCGCTTAATAAACCCTCACCCTAGAAGGGTGGGGCTATACATACAAAGCCCACCTACGTGGGCTAATTAGACGTATCTTCATAGAGAAATGGTATTAGTGCTGATGTTACTTTTGAGGTTGAAATGGTGTATACTTACCGCCTAGAGCCTCAACAATGGTGCGGGTATTCGCTTCCATCATTTTGATGTAGGAATCGCCTTCGCTTCCAGGGGCACCAATTGAATCAGAATAAAGTTGACGCGGTGCTAGTTTGACGTTGGCTTCTTGGGCAACTGTGGTAATTAAAGCTGGATTAATCGTTGTTTCGGCAAAAATTGCGGGAACGCCAATCTTTTTAACTGATTCTACCAAACGTTGTACTGTTTGAGCGCTGGGTTGTTCTTCGGTGCTGATGCCAATTAATGTACCGGCGATCGCTATTCCATAACCGCGTCCATAATATTGAAATGCATCATGGGTTGTTATTAATTTGCGTTTCTCCGGTGGGATAGTTGCAATCTCTTGTTTTATCCAGCTATCCAACTGTTGTAATTCTTTACTTAGTTGCGTTGCGTTTTGGGTAAATTTCTCTTTATCTTCTGGCGATAACTCTATTAAAGCATCCCGAATCGCGTTTACCATCGCCCGCGCATTCTCTGCGTTACCCCAAACATGCGGATCTGGTACTATTTCACCTTTGCCTTTATCTAACTGCAAAGGCTTGACAACTTCCCCCACCGCAACCTGACGCGCTTTTCCTCCAGTAGCTTTCATGATTTTAATCAGTCCCGGTTCTAAGTTGTAGCCGTTATACAAAATCAAGTTAGCTTCTTCTAAAAATCTACTATCTTCTGGTCTTGGTTCATATACGTGCGGATCTGTACCGGGTTTGAGAATTCCCGTTAGCTTGATTTCATCTTTGCCAACATCTTGCGCTAAGTCAGCAATGATGGTACTTGTTGCGACTACCAACGGTTTGCCATCTGCCTTTGGGGTGTTACGGTTATTTGGTTGAGTACAACTAAATAAGAAAAGGCAAAAGGTAAAAGTAATGATTGTTTTTAGCTTTTGAGCTTTTGTCTGCCTAGAGGTGCGAACTTCTGTCTGGGGTATTATTTCCATTTATATCTGATATTACTTCCTATTATAGATGTTTTCATATTTGTCTCATATTTATATTAAGCTCAAGGAAAGCAATATTTAACTTCGTTATGAAAACTGTCTCGTACCCGAAATTTGATTTATCCAAAAGGAACCCAGGCAAGATGCCTTTAGAAGTTGTCACAAGTGAGGCAAATTCCGCTGAAGCGATTAACATTGCTCATTTAGGGGTACACTACCGCACGCAAGAAGCTTTGAGAGACGTTAATTGTATTATTAAGTCAGGGAGACTAACAGGAATTTTTGGTCCCAACGGTGCCGGTAAAAGTACGCTGATGAAAGCGATGTTGGGATTGGTTCCCGCTAGCCGTGGTACAGTGTTGTATCACGGTAAACCTTTGATGCAGCAACTTGATAAAGTTGCTTATGTACCGCAGCGATCGCAAATTGACTGGACTTACCCCGCTACCGTTTGGGATGTGGTGATGATGGGAAGGGTAAAAAAAACAGGTTGGTTTCGTAACTTCTCAACAGTTAGCCGTCAGGTAGCGAAAAGTGCTTTAGAAAGAGTGGGAATGAGCGAATATAGCGATCGCCCAATTGGACAACTTTCTGGAGGACAACAGCAACGAGTATTTTTAGCCCGTGCTTTAACCCAAGAAGCGGAAATTTTCTGCTTTGATGAACCGCTTGTAGGGATAGATCAGAAAACTCAGTCAGTAGTTTTTCAAGTCTTTGGTGAACTCGCTGCCGCTGGTAAAATCGTCTTGGTTGTCAACCACGACTTAGGCGAATCAATCACCCACTTTGACGATTTGATTTTGTTAAATCGCGACTTAATCGCCACAGGAAGCCGCCAACAAGTACTAACTGAAGACAATTTGTCAAGTGCCTATGGTGGGAAAGTTATTTACTTTTCTGATGCAGCGTGAATTGGGAATGGGTAATGGGCATTGGGCATGGGGCATGGGGCATGGGGCATGGGGCATGGGGCATGGGGCATGGGGCATTGGGCATTGGGCATTGGGCATGGGGCATGGGGCATTGGGCATTGGGCATTGGGCATGGGGCATTGGGCATGGGGCATGGGGCATGGGGCATGGGGCATTGGGCATGGGGCATGGGGCATGGGGCATTGGGCATGGGGCATTGGGTGGGGGAACCCCACCCCTACTTGTCCCCCCATCTCCCCATCTCCCCCCCTCTCCCCCTCCCCCACTCCCCCTCTCCTCGCGTAACGGTTCATAATATAAATAATTATGCTTGAATCATTAATTGAGCCGTTGCAATATGGCTTTATGCAGCGATCGCTTGTAATTGCGATTTTAGTTGGTTTGTTGTGTGCGATTGTTGGCAGCTATTTGATGGTGCAGCGATTAGCTTTGCTGGGTGATGCTATCAGTCACTCGGTTTTGCCTGGATTGGCGATCGCCTTTTTGCTGGGTGGAAATATTTTTATCGGTGCATTTATTGCGGGTGTCATCAGTACAATGGCGATCGCTTGGATTAAAACGCGATCGCCTATCAAAGAAGACGCAGCAATGGGGATAGTTTTTTCAGCGTTTTTTGCCCTTGGTGTGACGCTAATTACTATCATTCAAAAAGATAATAAAATTGACCTCAACCACTTTCTTTTTGGTAACATTCTCAGTGTGACAGTTGACGAAGTTAGAGACACATCAATTATCGCTGCGATCGTGTTGCTAGTCGTCTTTTTATTATACAAAGAACTGTTATTTTATACCTTTGACCCTTTAGGCGCTCAAGCTGCGGGATTGCCAGTAAATCGGCTGAATTTTGGATTAATGCTGCTGATTGCTTTAACAATTGTTGCCAGTATGAAAGCTGTAGGTGTGATTTTAGTTTTATCACTTTTAATAACACCAGGAGCAACTGCTTATCTATTAGTTAAACGCTTGCATAAAGTAATGATTTTGGGGGCAATAATTGGCGTAATTTCTAGTATTAGCGGTATGTATCTAAGCTACTTTTATAATTTGCCATCTGGTCCGGCGATTGTTTTGGTAGTATCAGGATTGTTTTTCTTGACTTTTTTATTCAGTCCCCAACACGGTGTTTTTACTTATCGTCAAGGAAATTTATCTCGCGTAAAAATAAGCCAGCGCCGTGGGGGGGTGGAGGAGTTTGAGGCGATGAAAGCGCAAATACGCGAAGAAGAACAATAAAAAGAATGGGTAGTAGTGCATAGTAATGATTTAACTTTGTAAACTAGCGTTATACTGATGAACGAAATACCAGACTGCCCCAATGTGGTTGTTGAGTGATTTTGAGAACGACAATGTTTTACGTACTAAACGTGAAATTCGTTGGCGTAAAGTATTGTTGAATCGTTCAATATAACTTGTTTTACCACTGTCCTTACCGACTGCACTTCGGGCGTTTACTTGGTAAGACTTGTACGCATACGCCTCCCAAAAGTCTGTGTAGATGCATTTTCAGTATTTATATATCTTAACATACCTGACTTTTTTGACACCTACCTACTTACTTAAGAAGCACCTTTCTTAATGATTTCTACGATTATTTTAGAGAAAGCTACAATGATTGGAATAAATAAAGGAATAATTATAGTCACTAACCATACTTTGATGGTATTCATATCGAAAGGCCATACTGGGTAACTATTAATCATAGATTTATAGGATGAATCTAGTTTTGAGATAATGTTCATTTCTTTTTGAATAGTTTTTACTAATTGAAAAATTTCATTTGGATTTTTTGTATTAAGTAATTCAGAAACCATATAGTTATTTATGTTCTCATAATACTCATTTAGTTTTTGTGCAAAAGGCTCTAGAAATTTGTTTTTTGATTTTTCCATTTCTTTATGAACAGTATATAATGTCCACATAAAGCAAGTAGAAGAAAACAAAATTAAAATTGGTATTATTGAAAGCATATACACAAATCTCTCAAGAAGTATCTCTTTTTTGTAAAAATAATAAATAGACAAAAAAGCCATAAACCATATTAAACCTAGCAAGTATGTGGCTGTTATCATATATTCACTTATTATTTTCAAACCACCACATTTATCAGGATGCCAAGGGTTTATCTTTATTTCTTTTGACTGAACAAATTTTCTTATTCCTCTAAGATTAATAACTAAAATAACTGCCTCCATAATTATGACATACATTATTATCGTTGCAATGATTGTGGAACTTATTCTTGGAATAAATTTCGTACCTGTCCACCCTAATAAATCATCCCTTGAACCATAAAATAATATTCCATAAACTATGCTTATGAATATAGGTATAAATCTAGATAGTGGATGCTTATATAATCTTAATAAATCATTCACTTCTCTATAATATTGATTTTCTATCATGTTGTTCCTGTAAAGGAAACTAGATAATCTTTCTAAAACATTATCAGTTGATAACCAATAATAGAAACCCACGACAATAGGGTTGTAACTTAAAATCCACATCCAGGCATTCCAATCTTTTAATAAACCTTTTTTTCCATCCGATAAGAAAAATGATTTACTTAAAGTAGCAGCCATTATGTATATTAAGGCCATGAGAATTGCTGATATAATGCTAATTTTAAATGGATTTATATCAATTTTATGTAAAAGTTTTACAAACAAAAAATTTGCTATAGGATCTGAAGTATAGATTTTTTTATTTATTATGTTTTTTTCAGTCATGAAATTACTCCTTAAAATTAAGACTAGGACAGTGAAGTTACTACTATTGAGCTATTTTGTGTAGGGAGTTTTTCTAGGTTAATCTCTTTTTATTTACTTGATCTTGAAAGAGAGTCGGAAAATCCTTAATCCAATCAGAAAGAACATCCAGAGTCATAACGTAGTGCTATCTACAGTATAAAGTTTAGCCTTTTTTATAAATTAGTTAGTGTTCGGTAAGATGAACAATAACAACTACACACGAATTTATGGCAATTTCAGGAAAAATTTTCAGCTTTATTCCATTGTTTTTGCTTTAAAATGGCTATTTTTTGTAAATTTTCAGCCTAGTATTTATTATTACTTAGAAGACGTGGTGTTGTTAATAAGCCTTAGTTATCAAGCTATTTGCCCGTAGAGTAGCAAAATGATTATGGGTTTCATTTTATCTTGAAACTGGCTAAAAGTTCAGTAATTTCTCTAACAAATTTTTTTCAAAATCTCAATATAAGTATTGTCTTTATGGATTGTGCCTATATTTATTACTATAGAGATTAGACTTTTCCAAGACTTTATGATAGATAAAAACCAAAAACTGGATGAACTAATTAGTCTCAAAACTGATGATCGAGCGCAGAAAATCCATGACAAAGCGGCTTTCGGTAACTTGCGTGGCGGACCAGATACGCCCCAAATGGGACACCTTGTAAACTTTTGTAAACACTAAGTCTAGAACCCTTGTAAATAAAGGATTATATATATGCATTAATGCCTTTACAGTTAATAAGTTAATCAAAAAGTAAGTTCTGCAACCCAGGCATTAGATAAAATAATTGCCCAACAAGGATAAAAATGTAGTGCAACCGCGCAGCTTTCGTGTGCGGTTAAGGCGTAGGCGAATATGAGAGTTACATAACTTTACAACGTGTCCCATCTTACACGTATAATGAAAGCAAGATGTTTTATACTTATAGACTGTAGGGTGTGTTGTGCAAGAGCGCAACGCAGCAAGGACTGTACTTGGTGCGTTAGCTAAAAGCATAACGTACCCTACAATTTAAGTTTATTAACTATGCCCTACAGTCAATTTACTATCGGCAAAGTAAAGCAAGATTTTCAATTAACTACTGTAGAGGGAGTTCGTTTTTTTCCAGATTCGATTGAATCGGTTACTCCAAGTTCGAGACTGCAAGCTATTTTAGAGGATTTACCGTGGGCTTTAGCCGTAGATACAGAGAAAGCGCGTTCAGAGGTGATTATCAATCCTGTATTGCTGGAAGTACGACGTATTTTCAATCAACAAATCAGCGTGTTTTCAGGGGAAGAGTTTAACGTTGATGCAAGTATTGGACTCAACGGTGTATGTGACTTTATTGTTTGCCGTTCACCGGAACAATTAACAATAGAAGCACCTGCTATTGTTATTGTTGAGGCGAAAAAATCAGATATAAAATCTGGACTGGGACAATGCATTGCAGAAATGGTAGCTGCACAGCGATTTAATGAAAAAAGAGGGCAACCCTTAACAGCAGTTTACGGTACTGTCAGCAGTGGAACGCAATGGCGATTTCTCAAATTAGAGGGACAAACAGTAACAATTGATTTAATGGATTATTCGCTTCCTCCTATCGAGCAAATTCTCAGTTTTTTGGTGTGGATGGCGAAAATGGGTTAATTTTTGTTGAGAAATATTACCCGGTTAAATAACAATCCTCAAAAATAAAATTGCGTGCAGACTTGACAAAAAGCCAATTTATGTATAAAGATGAATTGAAGTACCTTTCGTCCCACATATTGAAGTGGGTAGGAGGCAATGCATGATTGGCAGTATTTCTTTAACCACGTTGACAATAGTTTAAATGAAGGCGTTTACCGCATCTTTGAGCCAGAATGGAAAGCAGAGATTCTCTACTGGTTCAGTCGAGAGGATGTAGGGAAAAAGCAAAAAGAAGAGTTTATCCAGGCTTTAATAGATTTTGATGATGGGTGCGGCGATTTTTATCGATATCGCGCTTATTTTCTGGCTTGTGAGGCTTTAGCTAAGTTCCCAGATTGTAGTTTGGGCGATCGCATTGTCGAACAGTTGCTGAAATTAAGTTATGCCTATTTCAGACAGGATAAACGAGATTGGCAAATACTTCCGCAACCTTTGGTGAAGACAGCAAGAAAAACGCTGGAATTAACCGATAAAAAACGGGTAGTTGCGGCTTTTGTTCAGTTAGTTCATACTACTGAAAGTCGTACAATTATGCGACTTGCAGCAGAGAAATTAGAACAATTAGATCCGGGTAATAAAAGCGCGATACTCCGAAGGAGTGGCTTCGCCAACGCTGCAAAGTTTTTCTTAAAGTCATCTGCTGAAGATATACCCACAACTCAAGAGGAAATAGTTTCTGTTGATGAAAATGCGCTCGCTGCTATCATCAATACCATAGAGACGACACTCTCTAAGGAGATTTGCTATGATGCGATCGCATCTTTGGGGAAAATAGCTTATGGCAATCAAGCTGCTATTACTGCCCTTGAAAAGTTCTTGCAGATAAACCAAGGTGATAGAATTTGTTTGGAGGCAGCAACTACACTGTGGAAAATTGATTTAGGTAATCTTGCTGCGCTCAATGCTTTAGTGTATATCCTCGAAACTACTGGAAATGCACATTTATTAGATTGTGCTGCTGCATATTTGCTGGAAATTGATTCGGGTAACAAAGCTGCAATTGTAGCTTTATTAAAAGTAATTGAAAATTCTTCAGATCAATCTCTTTGTCGGGTAGCTGCTTTCAACTTGGGAAAATTTGAACCTGGTAACAAAGTAGCGATTAGCACTTTATCCCAGATGCTGGAAACTTCTCAGCGTCAAACTAGTAAGGATGAATGGGAGCAATTCTATGCAGCCAAAAGCTTAATAAAAATCGATCCAGACAATGCGAAAGCGATCGCCACTTTCTGCCAGATGCTGGAAACCTCTGAACGTCACTGGATGCGTTTGCAAGCAGCCGAATATCTAGTGCAAATAGAAGACTATCGTCAACAAGCGATTAAAGCGCTGTGGGAAGCGATCGCATTACAAGATGAGTATGAATGTCGTAATGCGATCGCTATTTTTGCGAAAATTGACCCCAGTTATCAACTTGCAATCAATGCAGAAATTCAACTTATCAAAACCACACAGAATATATCAATTCTAATTGATGCAGTTCAAAATTTAGAAGAATTTGATTTAGGCAACAAACTCGTGAAAGATAAGCTAAACGAGGTCATCTCTATTTTTATTCGGCTGATTCAAATTTTTCAGGAACCTGATGAGAATAAAGACGACTTTTACCCCAAAGCCATCAGTAAACTATCTTATGAATCCTGTCTTTTAGATATAGCTGATAGCTTGACGAAAATCCTAGAAAGCGAACATTTGCCGCAAGTCGTCATTGCGCTCAAAGAATATCTCAGCGAAAAGTTCTACAAAAACAGTTCTTATCGCTATGAAGCTGTGTTTGACATTATCTGGCATTGTGCAGAAAATATGACTTATCCAGAGTTCTACAAAGCTTGGCATAGCTAATAAGAAACATCCTCATAAAGCCCACACCCTAGAAGGGTGCGGCTATACGAACGAAGGCTGCCTACGCAGCCTCAATTAGCCCACGAAGGTGGGCTTTGTTCGTGTAGCCCCAGACTTCCAGTCTGAGGGCTAATTATTCAACCCGAAAACTCCTCACTCATGCGCTGTTCTAAAAGCTCTAATAAAGTATCTACATCCTTACCAATTTGCTCAAAACAATTCGCTGGTGCAGGTTCGGGTGCAAACTGAATTAACTTAACTTCACCGCTACCAATAGCAATCATGACAACTTCAACTTCCGGTTGATAATGCTCAATAATTCCTAATAGTTCCTGAAGCCTATTTTCCACTCTTTCATTTAGTTTCTCTACCGATTCTTTGGGACAATAAACAAAATGCGGCTTCGGTTGCAAATCAATGCCGATAGTACCCTGAGTGTCACTATTTTCTAACCATAATGCCCAAGATAACGCCGCCAATTCTAGCTGATTTGCTTTGACAAATTTATCCAACTGGCGACGCCACTTGGTATTTCCTGATTCTGACTGGGTACTACCAAACATCATAATAATTTTAGATTTTGGATTTTGGATTTTGGATTGTAAACACTTTCATAGGACTTACGCAAAATACCTCTCAAACTCTTATTCCTTCTCTTCGAGACGCCAAGGGCGAACGTGTCCTTCGTGTCTTCTCCTTCGGAGACGCTTCTCTTCGAGAGGCTTCGCCAACGCGAACGTGGTTCGTTACTCCGTGAAGGAGTGCGTAAGTCCTATTTCACTCGATCGCATTTCTACTTTAAACCAGATTGTACACGCCAGAGACTTTCATAAATGCCATTTTTCTCTAGCAGTTGTTCATGGGTTCCGGATTCTACTAATTTCCCATGTTCCATGACATAAATGCAATCGGCATTGCGAATGGTGGAAAGTCGATGAGCGATCGCTATTGTTGTTCGATTGACTGTAATTCGTTTGAGCGATCGCGCAATTGCGGCTTCTGTTTCATTATCCACCGCTGAGGTAGCTTCGTCTAAAATCAAAATCGGTGGATTCTTCAAAATTGCGCGAGCGATCGCTATTCGTTGTCTTTGTCCACCAGAAAGCTTTTGTCCGCGTTCTCCCACAATTGTCTCATAACCTTGGGGCAATCGCGCAATAAATTCGTGAGCTTCGGCAATTTTCGCTGCCGTGATTATTTCTTTTTCTGAAGCATCAAAGCTGCCATAACCAATATTTTCTGCTACAGTACCATGAAACAGAAATACATCTTGACTTACCAAGCCAATGCAGCGGCGTAAGTCTCGCAAATTCAAGTCTTGTAACTCTATACCATCAACGGTGATGTTTCCGGAGCGCACTTCGTAAAACCGTAACAAAAGTTTGACTAAAGTGCTTTTCCCAGAACCAGTAGAACCAACAATTGCAATTGTTTTTCCTGCGGGAATATGTAATGATAAATTCTCAATTATCGGTTGCCTATCTTGATAAGCAAAACTGACATTTTTAAATTCTACATCGCCGCGTACCGTCTCAACAGGTAAAGGCACATTTCCTGGATGAATGGTGATTTGTGTTGCCAATAAATCCATGATGCGATTAGTAGAAGCCATTGCTCGTTGATATAAATCAAAGGTATCTCCCAATCGAGTTAGGGGCCATAATAAAAGTTGAACTAAAAACACTAAAACGCTGTAAGTTCCAACAGACATTCTGCCAGCGACAGCTTCCATACCGCCGAATATCAGCAATACTGTGAAAGCTGTTAAAATCAGCATCCGAATCAATGGTATAAAGGCAGCAGAGAGAGCGATCGCTTTTGTATTACTTTGGCGGTAAGCTTGACTATCTTGCCTTAAACGTGCCTTTTCATAATCTTCAGCCGTAAAACTTTTAATCGTAGTAATACCGCTGATATTATTAGATAACCTTCCATTGAGTAAGCCTACCTTTTCTCGCACATCAGCATAGCGCGGTGCCAGCAATTTTTGGAAAGCAACCGAACCAAAAACGATAAATGGCATCGGTAATATTGCCATCCACGCCACACTAGGAGCTAGAATAAAGAAAGCACCACCAATAACTACAATAGTTGTCATAACTTGGATAATGTCATTTGCTCCCACATCCAAAAAGCGCTCTAATTGGTTAACATCATCACTGAGGATAGACATTAAACCACCAGTACTGCGTTCTTCAAAAAAAGCCAATTCCAACTCTTGCAAATGGCTGTAAGCATCCAAACGTAAATTATGCTGAATACTCTGCGCCAAATTGCGCCATAACAAGTTGTAGAAGTATTGAAAAACCGATTCTAAAATCCAAGTTACAGCAGTCAGGAACGCCAAAATCAAAAATTGCCCAAACGTATCTTTTACTCCCAGTTGTGCAATAATAGAATCTTGCTTTTTGACGACCACATCCAAAGCAATACCAATTAAAGCTGGTGGTGCTAAATCGAAAACTTTATTGAGAATAGAACAAACACTAGCTAACCAAATTTGTTGACGATATTCATGTCCATAATCAAGCAAGCGTTGCAGAGGATGTACTGAATTTCCATCCCTTTTTAACATCCGACGATATTTTAATACAGTAGACACAGCCGTTTCCAGTTAAGTGACCATTGATATTAGCACGTTACAAAGGTTTGAGTCTTGACTCTTAGGTAGAGTTATGAAAATGGAAGACTTTCTGTAACTGATGATACTCTTGAGCTAGCAGAAGGTAGTATTTTACTTATTTCTCGGTATGAAGGAAGGAGAAAAAATTTGAAAAATCAGCAATTGGGGAATTGGCAAACGACAGTAGCCGGATTTTTAGCGGCAATAATTGTTATTATTAGCTTGAATGCTTTTATCATTATTAACCCAGGACAAGCAGGTGTAATCAGTATCTTGGGTAAAGCCAGAGATGGTGCTTTAGGAGAAGGTATTCACCTGAAACCGCCTTTTATCTCAGTAATAGATGTGTATGATTTGACAGTGCAAAAATTTGAAGTGCCGGCAGAAAGTTCTACTAAGGATTTACAAAATTTAACTGCGAGATTTGCGATCAATTTTCGGCTCGATCCGATACAGGTAGTAGAAGTAAGAAGAAAACAAGGAACTTTAGAGAATATCGTTTCAAAAATCATTGCTCCTCAAACACAAGAAGCCTTTAAAATAGCCGCTGCAAAAAGAACAGTAGAAGAAGCAATTACCAAAAGAACTGAGTTGAAAGAAGACTTTGATAATGCGTTAAGCGATCGCCTAGAGAAATATGGAATAATAGTATTAGATACAAGTGTAATTGACTTAACCTTTTCGCCAGAATTTGCCAGAGCAGTTGAAGAAAAACAAATCGCGGAACAACGAGCGCAAAGAGCGGTCTACATAGCACGCGAAGCCGAACAAGAAGCGCAAGCAGAAGTTAATCGTGCCAAAGGCAAAGCCGAAGCTCAAAGACTCTTAGCAGAGACTCTCAAAGCTCAAGGAGGGCAATTGGTTCTACAAAAAGAAGCTATTGAAGCTTGGAAAACCGGTGGAGCTCAAATGCCCAAAGTCCTAGTTATGAGTGGAGATTCTCAGAGCAGCGTACCTTTTCTCTTCAATATGGGCAATCTTCAAAATGAATCCTGATGTAAGGTAATGACCATCTAAAATTTACACAGGAGCGATCGTCAACTAAAATACAACCATAAACACCAAGGACATAATAAACATATTTATGTCAACACCCAATCACACGAATCTCACTGTCTCAGAAGCGAAAAAAATCCTGAATAAATTCAACTGTCTGGATATCGCACCTGTTGTCAAGCCATCAGAAAAAGTTTTAATCCGTCAGGCGTTACTTTTGTTAACCAGCCTTTCTGATTATCAAATTTTAGGAATTTGCGCTGATACAGAAGAAGAAGGAATGCTTGCCACGAGAACTTATTCCCAAGCTTTGGGTTATGAAGTACCGAGTAATTTACCCCCAATTGAAGGTCCAGTTTACGTCAAATTAAACGGCAAAAACGGCTTGTGTTATCTCGATTCCTACGCAGGACATCATCGAGGCGTATTGGTGTCTTGCCAATCTTACAATGAAAAGGGAATCAACGAAATGTATGGACATTTGCCCTTGGATTTATTTGTATAAACTTCATCAAAAGTAGGGTGGGCAATGCTCATCCTACTCACTAATAGCTTTCGTACAGACGTTCCACCGGAACGTCTCTACCGCTTTTTTTAACTCTTAACAACTAACTACTATCCAATAACTCTTACTCCCTTCCCGCTACAAAATTACCTATCTTCTTTTTCTTCCTCCTTCGTGTCCTTCGCGTCTTCGCGGTTCGTTAAATAGGTATTCTTCAAGCAAGAAGGGAGTAACTTTTAACTCCGCTCCTCTTAACAACTAACTACTATCCAATAACTCCTACTCCGCTCCTCTTAACAACTAACTACTCTCCAATAACTCCTAACCAATTACATGAGTATTATTACATTACAATCAATCAATAAAGATTTTGGTATCAAAGAAATTTTAAAAGATGCCAGCTTTAGTATCGATGCTACTGATAAAGTAGGCTTAATTGGCACTAACGGTTCTGGCAAATCAACATTATTAAAAATAATTGCCGGACTAGAACCGCTTGATAGCGGTCAAATTTTAGTTAATAATTCTAAAATTATCTATCTTCCGCAGCAACCAGATTTAGACGAAAGTCGCACAGTTTTAGAGCAAGTTTTTGCTGATAGCGGCGAACAAATGGCTTTAGTGCGCGAGTATGAAGAACTTTCTGATAAAATAGCTCACAATTGCGAAGATAATCAGTTAATGTCGCGTTTGTCTGCGGTCATGCAAAAGATGGAAGCGACTGGTGCTTGGGAGTTAGAAACTAACGCCAAAATCATCCTGACAAAGTTAGGAATTTCCGACTTTAACGCCATTATCGGCACATTATCTGGAGGCTATCGCAAGCGCATTGCTTTAGCAACAGCTTTGCTTTCAGAACCGGATGTTTTACTCATGGATGAGCCAACAAACCATTTAGATGCTCTTTCTGTGGAATGGTTGCAAAGTTACTTGAATCGCTATCGCGGCGCACTTTTATTAATAACTCACGATCGCTACTTTTTAGATCGCGTTACCAATCGTATCATAGAAATTGACCGAGGCGACATTTACACATACGCAGGTAACTACTCATATTATCTAGAAAAGAAAGCTTTAGCGGAAGAATCTGCTGTTAGCAGTCAACGCAAACATCAAGGGGTATTGCGACGCGAATTAGAATGGTTAAAAAAAGGACCCAAAGCCAGAAGTACAAAGCAAAAAGCGAGAATTGATCGCGTCCACGCAATGCAAGAAGCTGAATTTAAACAAGTTCAGGGTAAAGTTGATATTTCTACAGTTGGTCGTCGCATCGGCAAAAAAGTTATTGAACTAAATAACATATCCAAAGCATACAACGGACGCACTTTAATTAAAGATTTTACCTACAATTTTAGTCCAGAAGACCGCATCGGCATTATTGGTGGTAACGGTGCAGGTAAATCTACTTTAATGGATATTATCACCAAACGCATTCAGCCAGATTCGGGGAGTGTAGAAATTGGTTCTACAATTCACATCGGCTATTTTGACCAACATTCGGAAGAATTACTCACAGCATTAAACGAAAATCAGCGGGTAATTGACTATATCAAAGAAGAAGGCGAATTTGTCAAAATTTATGATGGAACACAAATTACAGCTTCGCAAATGTTAGAGCGGTTTTTGTTTCCCGGAAATCAGCAATATGCACCAATTCATAAACTTTCCGGTGGTGAAAAACGACGTTTATTTTTATTGCGTGTTCTCATGAGCGCACCTAACGTGTTGATTCTCGATGAACCGACAAACGATTTAGATGTGCAAACATTAGCAGTGCTAGAAGAATATTTAGAAGATTTTTCTGGGTGTGTAATTGTAGTTTCTCACGATCGCTACTTTTTAGACAGAACAATTGACAAAATTTTCGCTTTAGAAGATAACGGTAATTTACGTGAATATCCCGGTAACTACTCAATTTATCTCGACTACAAAAAAGCCGAAGAAACCGCACTACAACAAATCGCTCCTGCTAAAGAAAAGTCGAAAATAGATGCTGAACCGAAAAATACAGAAAATAAAAAGCGTCGAATATCAACTTGGGAAAAGCGAGAATTTGAGCAATTGGAAGGGAAAATTGCTAAGTTAGAAGACGAGAAAGCACAACTAGAAAAAGCCTTGACAAACGTTGCACCAGGTAATTATACTCAAGTGCAAAAATTGTACGATCAAGTGGAAGAACTCAAGCAAGCGATCGATGTAGCGACCGAACGTTGGATGGAATTAGCAGAGATGGAATAAAATAATTAAATTCGACCGACAAAGAAGGCTACACTACCTATTACTTGAATTAAGCGTGAGCGAAGTAGGGAAGGCTAAACGACCATAAGCATGGGTTCTATAAGTAATTGCACCCGATGCATAACCACCCTGATAGCCTGTAGCACCATAAGCCTGTGCTAATTGGGTAATATCTGCGACCACAGGTGATAGACGGTTGATTAATGATGACACACTAAAACAAAAGTAAAAATCATGACACAATCACTACAAAAACTATATACGTTTGATGAGTTTTTAAAGTTTTTAGAAACACAACCGGAAAACACTCGTTACGAATTACACGATGGAGATATCGTTAAAATGCCGCAACCACTTGGAATACATGAAAAAATAATTATGTTTTTAGCAAGGATGCTACTTTTAAAATCCATTGAACTCAAAAGTGTTTATGAAATAAGCAGCAAAAACGTACTAGTTAAGCCGGAAAACAAACAATCAGGTTACTATCCAGACATTTTGTTACTAAACCTTCCTAACTTAGAAAACGAACCGCTATGGGAAAAAGAATCGACTGTTAGTCAAGCCGCATCAGTTCCTTTAGCCATTGAGGTGGTTAGTACTAATTGGAGAGATGATTACCATAAAAAATTAGCTGACTACGAAGAAATGGGAATACCTGAATATTGGATTGTAGACTATGCTCCTTTTGGTAGCAAGATGTTAATAGGCGAATCCAAACAACCAATCATCACAATTTATACTTTAAATGATGATGGGGAATATCAGAGTAAACAATTTAGGGAACAGAACCGTATAGAGTCACCAACATTTCCAGATTTAAATCTAACTGCCGAACAAATTTTTTCAACAAGGTATTGACAAATCAAAATTAATTGCATTAAAAGCGATTTAGTATACTGATTTAAACTTATCAATACAACTATCGCTGGTGTTTTGAGGATGTTTGCGGATATCGGCTAATAATTCTTCTCGTTTCACATTTATGGTTAAAGTCGAATTTAATAAGCAAAATGAGCTTTGACTTTCTCAAAATGCCTTTTGACTTTCTCATTTCGGTGTTTTCCGCAAGCAAAAAGCCTTTTGACTTACTCAAAATGCCTTTTGACTTACTCATTTTGGTGTTTTCCGCAAGCAAAAAGCCTTTTGACTTACTCAAAATGCCTTTTGACTTACTCATTTTGGTGTTTTCCGCAAGCAAAAAGCCTTTTGACTTACTCATTTTGGTGTTTTCCGCAAGCAAAATCAACTTTTACTTTCTCAAACCCCAGTTTGCTTTCTCATTTTCCTTGATTCACGCAGTCATCACAACTATCGTTAATGCGATCGCTTGCCATGCATTTAAAAACACTTGGATGCAGTTCCACAACACCCCTCTCCTTAACAAGGAGAAAGAAAGGGGGTGAGGTTTTATGTATCTCACTCAACCGAGAATCGCTATAGTTGAGGGATTTTGGCGTTAGTATAAATAAAATCGACAAGCGATCGCGCGGGAATTGACTATCTTTATTCTGACCGGAATTGTATAATTTGAAAGTGTAGCTTATCAGTGCGTAGATACAGACATCTTAATCAGACAGTGGTGTAAGCAAACCCCATTTTATCAAGCCAGTGTCTAGGCAGAGGCTCAAAGAAAGATTTTAAGCCTAGCATTATTATGTAATAAAACCCTTCCCTGCCATGAGCGATGAAATTCCAGTCAAAAAAATCTTAATGTTGTCAGCCAATCCCAAAGGTACGAAACAACTGCGTTTAAATGAGGAAATTCGTGAAATTAAGGAAGGGTTACAACTAGCGAGACAACGCGACAGATTTAAAATAGAGTCGGCAGAAGCAGTGCGCGACTTAGATATTCACCGCTCTATTCTGAATTACGAACCCCAGATTATACATTTTTCCGGACATGGTGCAGGGGAAGAGGGCTTAATATTTGAAGATAACACCGGACAACAAAAGCTAGTGGATGCAGCAGCATTAGCTGGACTGTTTGACTTGTTCGCAGATCAGGTAGAGTGTGTATTACTTAATGCTTGCTATTCCGAGATTCAAGCTAAAGCGATCGCCCAACATATTGATTATGTTATCGGCATGAGTCAGGAAATTGGCGATAAAGCTGCCATTAAATTTGCTGTTGGTTTTTACGATGCTCTGGGGGCTGGAAAAACCGTTGAATTTGCATATAAACTTGGTTGTAGAGTCATCCGCATGGCAGGGATTCAAGAGCATTTGACACCTCAACTGTTGAGAAAAGAAGATTTGCATGGGGAAAGTATAAATACCACACCCGTACTCACTTCACCCCCACCCGATGCTCGCAAAGCAACCGTTGTTTCTCCTCCAACCACACTAGAAGAAACTACTATTACCAAGTATCGTCAGAAAGTTGAAGAATTTGCTTCTGATGGCGTGATTGATGATGACATTGAATCCCACATATTAAATGATTTACAGAAAAAGCTAGGATTAACGGATGAACAAGCCCGTGAAGTCCAAGAAGAAGTATTAGAACCTTATAAGATTTACAAGCAACAATTTACCAAGAAAGTAGCTGAACAAGGATACCCACTGGGGGAAAAAGCTGAAGCTGAATTAAAGAAGTTGCAAAACTACTACGGAATTAAAGACGAGTACATAAATTCACTGAAACAAGAAGGGGAACAACAAGAAGCCAAAAAACTACGACAACAACAAGAAACCAAAAAACTACGACAACAACAAGAAGCTCAAAAGCTTCAACGACAACGAGAACAACAAGAAGCCGAAAAACTACGGCAAGAATATGAAAATAAACTAGGGCGTTATGAACAGGAATTATTAAAAGCAGTTAAAGCTCAATACCCACTGGATGAATATCTTCGCAATGAAATTAAAAATTTCCAGCAGTTTTTAGGACTCAGCGATGAAGATGTAGCACAGATTGAAAAACCAATTCTGGACAACAAAGAAGTAGAATACCAAGAAAAACTCCGACTACAAGAAGCCGAGAAGCGACGACAACAGGAACAACAAGAAGCCCAAAGACTGCAACAACAGAAACAGAAGACTGATGACCTGCCCTCTGAAAAGGGAATAGACTACACCAAACTGCGCGACTTGCTAGCAGAAGGCAAGTGGAAACATGCAGATCAGGAAACTCTAGCTGTCATGCTCAAAGTCACTGGCAGACGAGAACAAGGCTATTTAAATTCCCAATCCATCGAAAACTTTCCTTGCACAGACTTACGCACCATTGACCAACTTTGGGTAAAATACAGTAATGGGCGATTTGGGTTTAGTGTGCAAAAGCGCATTTGGGAAAGTGTGGGAAAGGACTACGAAAAGTTTGGCGATCGCGTCGGCTGGCGTCAGATGAGAACTAGGCAAGTTGACAAATGGTTTGGATTGAAACAAGAAACCCAACATGTGTACGAATGGCTAGACTACGATCAATTAACCTACGACACCAGTGCCCCCTCAGGACACCTTCCAGCCACCTCGGTCGCCACTTCACACTTGATTAATATTCTCCATATAACGAAAAATACGTATGTAAAAGCATGGTACACACATTCTTTTCTCGCGTCGAGACTTGTAAACTGTAACATATAACGCTTACACGAAATTGTAAAGATTCACAAACAAGTCATTACCCACGAAGTATTGCGGGTTCTAGGTTTCCGTTACCTGGCACTGGGCATGACAAAAAGCATCTTGTTATGTTTGTAGTATGATGCTGGCAATTTGCGGGTTATAACAATTAGCACTCAATAACTTGCACGCTACATTTTCTATTTCTTCGTTAGTCGCTTCCCATTCATCCCAAAGCAGTCTCCTAAGTCCTGGAGACGATTTCTTCGCCTTTTTTTTGGGAGCATCCCAAATTTGTAAGTTATATCAAACCCAGGTTATAAATTGTCATTGCGAGCGCAACGTAGTGGAGTGAAGCAATCGCAAGATATGGGATTGCTTCACTACGCTGTCGCTTCGTTCGCAATGACAAACATGTTCTTGCAAAATTGAGATGCTCCCTTTTTTTTGCCTTCAACCCTGCTAATGATATCATCCAATTATCCAATAACAACTAACAACTTATCTACGGCTCATACCGTACAATCACTTGACGCGATAATATAGAATTTGCACAATTAACATTACCCGTCAAACTTTTACAAGCATCTCCAACCTCAGAAAGACCGATGATAATGCGAACATGCAAACCGTAATCAGTAGGATAAACCTCATACAAAAACGGTTTGTCAGTTTCCGCAGTTAAAGCAGCTGCTAAAACTGGTGTTGTACAAATTATCGCTTTTTTATCTGGTGGAATATAAAAATCTATAAAAAAATCGCGATCGCTTGTTTTATTTGTCCAACCACTACCCACCGGATATGTAGACCAGGATATACATTTAAAATCCAGTCCTTTTTCATACTCAAAACCCCTTTCTACAGCAATTTTATGAATCAAACGAGGATTATCTATTTGTTTTTCTTCTAATTGTTTCAGCAACTTATCAACATTTATAATTCTCGCTCTGACAATATCAGCCAATAAACAAGTAAACAAACCTAAAAAAATCGCCGTCAACGTTATTATTAAACAATGCTTCTTTATTTTGTAGTTAATAAACATGTTTTTCATATTTTCTCGATCAGCTTGTAAATACTAAACAAATCATACTTGCATTTTTCCGGAAAATCTTACCACATCTCTAAATTAAACTTCTTTCTTTGCGCCTCTGCGCCTTTGCGTGAGAAAATATTCTATGCTACAATCGACAACCCAAAACCTCCGATTCCAAGCCATCCACTTTTTAGAACAAAGTCCCGAACAACGGTTGCAAATTCTCCAACAACTTGGTATAGCTCGTTATGACTTTTTAACTAAAATGCGCTTAAACGAAGTAAACATAAATTGTCTCATACGCTTTTTCCAAAATCCCAATAATCTCAAATTTCCTAACTTAATCGAAGCCGATTTGTCTAACTTAATTTTAGATGAAGTAAACTTTATTCGGGGCAATTTATCAAAAGCAAATCTCAAAAACAGCAGTTTAATAAATGCAGATTTACTATTTGCTAATTTTACTAATGCAGATTTAAGAAAGGCAGATTTGCAAGGAGCAACTCTGAATGAAACTATATGGTTAAATGCTCTTGTAGATGAGTGTCGATTTGGTGAGGGTATTGGTTTAACAAAAAGTCAACGTAAAGATTTACAACTTCGCGGTGCTAGGTTTGATTATTAGGAAGATGATAATTAGAATAACGAACCGCCAAGTACGCCAAGTACGCCAAGAATAATAGGACTTACGCAGAAACCCTCTGCAACTCTTATTCCTTTGTGTCCTTCGTGTCTTCGTGGTTCGTTTTTCCGTTACCTGTGCGTAAGTCCTAAATAAATAGAACTATATTAATGATTAATTATATGAAGTTGCCAAAAAAGTTGATGCTGCTGGGTTCGGGAGAATTAGGGAAAGAGTTTGTAATTGCTGCTCAACGTTTGGGGAATTATGTAATTGCGGTTGATCGCTATGCTAATGCTCCAGCTATGCAAGTTGCGGATTGTTATGAAGTTATTTCTATGCTGAGTGCAGATGATTTGGAGGCTATAGTTAGCAAACATCAGCCTGATTTTATCATACCAGAAATTGAAGCGATTAGAACGGAAAAGTTACAGGAGTTTGAATTAAGAGGAATTACGGTTATCCCGACTGCGGCAGCTACTAATTATACGATGAATCGTGACAGAATTAGGGAGTTAGCACATAAGCAATTGGGGATTAGAACTGCTAAATATGATTATGCGGAAACGTTGGAAGAGTTGATTGCTGTTAGTGATGAAATTCAATTTCCTAATGTTGTCAAACCTGTGATGTCATCATCAGGAAAAGGTCAATCTGTAGTGCAGAATTCAAGTGAGGTTGAGAAAGCTTGGGATTATGCGATCGCTAATTCTAGAGGTGACAGTCAAAAGGTAATTGTCGAAGAATTTATCAACTTTGAAATTGAGATAACTTTATTGACAATTAAGCAGTGGGATGCACCGACTCTTTTCTGTTCTCCTATCGGTCATCGTCAAGAAAGAGGAGATTATCAAGAATCTTGGCAACCTGCTATAATTTCGGAAAAAATGATAGCGGATGCTGAAGAAATTGCCAAAAAAGTTACCGATGCTTTAGGAGGTGCGGGAATCTTTGGAGTTGAGTTTTTCATTACCAAAGATGAAGTTATTTTTTCGGAACTTTCTCCCAGACCTCATGATACAGGTATGGTGACGTTAATATCGCAAAATTTGAATGAATTTGAATTGCATTTAAGAGCTATTTTAAATTTGCCCATTCCCAATATAGAACAGTTGGGAGCATCAGCCAGTGCGGTAATTTTAGCTTCGCTTTCTTCAGATAATATCGCTTTTACAGGTGTTGCTGATGCCTTGTCAGAAAAAGATGTTGATATTAAACTATTTGGTAAACCTAATGCTCATCCATATAGAAGAATGGGAGTAGCGTTAGCTAAAGGTGTTGATATTCAAGAAGCACGGGAAAAAGCAACGAGAGCAGCGAGTAAAATAAAGATTGTTTAAACCTCGTCTACCTTGATAACAGTAGTTTTCTGCCCAGAAAATATTAGCAGCACAAGAATAGGTGGTATATTTATGCAGTTAGAAACACAAAAACGTCATTACACACCTGAAGAATATTTAGAACTGGAAGAAAAGGCAGAATATAAAAGCGAATACCGTGATGGAGAAATTGTTCCGATGACAGGTGGCACTACAAATCATAATAAAATTGCAGGCAACTTTTTTGCTTACCTAAAGTTTGCTTTAAAAGGTAAGAATTATGATGTTTATATCGGTGATGTGCGTTTATGGATACCGAAGTATCGGCAATATACCTATCCAGATGTGATGGTAATTCAAGGACAACCTGTTTATACGGGAACAAGTACAACAACTGTAATGAATCCCTCACTAATTGCGGAAGTTTTATCTAAATCAACTCAAAATTATGACCAAGGTAATAAATTTCTTTACTATCGTTCTATCCCTGAATTTAAAGAATATATTTTAATTGACCAATATCAATATCATGTGATGCATTATGTAAAAACTGCTGATGGTAAATGGATTTTTGATGAAATTGAAGGTGAATCTGCAACTTTATCATTTGAAACAATTGATTTTCAAATTGCATTGACCGACCTTTACGAGCAAGTAAATTTTGCGGAAAGTGACGAAGATTAATATTTTTTAAATTATTTAGTGTTATTACTTACATTGCAGTAAAAATTCATACTAATAATCTGGATAACGTAATTTCATTTTTACAAATCTAACGCAAGGCTGATGTAAACAATTTGCGGAAATGCTATTTTAATTTGGGTATCTATTATCTGACCGTTGTTTTGTCAGACAAAGATGAGTAGGTTAGTTGTTTTAAGCTTAGGACAGGGTAATTTAGAGGATGGCTTTCCAGCGGTAACAGTCCAGCTTGGGGAACAAAACAACTTTTATGGAATGAAGTTTACTGCTAGTTTGCCAGCAGCACCAGAAATTAGTGTAATATACCGGAATTGGCGATCGCTTTATTCATTTTTTTATCAACGTCTCGGTTTGCGTCTGAATGTGGAAGCTGAAGCTGACGACGATTTTGAAATTGAAGAAGCTTATGTAACTAATATTTCGGAAGTCGATCTTCACGATTTATGCGAACAGTTAGACAACAGCATCAATGCATGGCTTAATTCAACGCAATTTAACAAAATTGATCGGCAATTACGCACGCAATTAGAACCATCCGCAGAAATTCGCTTCATAATTGAAACCAATGATAATCAACTGCGGCATCTTCCTTGGCATTTGTGGAACTTTTTTACAGATTATCCTCGTGCGGAAGTCGCGTTAAGTGCAGCAGAATATCAACAACCGAATATAATTACTGCAAATAGCAGTGAAGGAAAAGTTAAAATCTTAGCTATTTTTGGTGACAGTCGAGGAATTGAAATTAGTCAGGATCGAACTTTCTTAGAAGAATTATCGCATCAAGCAGAGATAGAATTTTTAGTAGAACCATCGTTAAACGATTTAAACGATCGCCTTTGGAAACAAAGTTGGGATATTCTCTTTTTTGCCGGTCATAGCTACACTAAAGAGAAAGGATGGTTGCAACTTAATCAAACAGATAGTTTAACGCTGGATCAATTAAAGTATGCTCTCACTCAAGCGATCGCACGCGGTTTGAAGTTAGCAATTTTTAACTCTTGCGATGGTTTGGGTTTAGCGCAGCAACTACAAAGTTTGCAGATTCCGCAAGTAATTGTTATGCGAGAACCAGTCCCGGATGTGGTAGCGCAAAAATTTTTGAAGTATTTTCTCGCGGAATTTTCCAGCGGACAATCTTTATATGCAGCGGTGCGTTATGCACGAGAAAGACTGCAAGGATTAGAAAAAGAATACCCCTGCGCTACTTGGCTACCCGTAATTTGTCAAAACCCTGCCGTAGCACCGATGATTTGGTCACAATCGGCGAAAACAATCATTTCTCCCCAAAAAGAATATAAAGCTACCAAAAGCGACGAAATTCAACTTCAGCATAGCTTGTCAACGTTGTTGATTGCCAGTGTACTTGTGGGAACTTTAGTCATGGGAGTACGCTATCTGGGGATGCTGCAACCTTGGGAATTGCAATCTTATGACCATTTAATGCAGTTGCGATCGCCTGATGAAAAGCAAGATTCCCGCTTATTAATCGTCACAATTGATGAAGCAGATATTCAATATCAAATACAGCAAAAAATGAATCTGCGTTGGTCGCTATCAGACCAAGCATTCAATCAACTTTTGCAAAAACTAGACTCATATCAACCAAAAGCTATTGGTATAGATATATATCATGATTTTGCTTTTGACCGTAAATATCCTGAATTAGCCAATCGCTTGAAAAAGGACGATCGCCTATTTGCACTGTGTAAAGTTGCCGCGTCGGTTGATAAAGCACAGGATGGCGTTCCCCCACCACCTGAAGTCCCAATACAACGCCACAGTTTTAGTGATTTTGTCGCCGATGAAGGTGATATTGTTCGTCGTCAACTTTTACACTTAACTCCCCCAGCTAAATCGACCTGTGTAGCAGAATATTCTTTTAACTTTCAGCTAGCACAACATTATTTGAACGCACAAGGTATTAGATGGAAAATCAATTCAAACAAAAACTTGCAAATTGGCGATGTAGAATTTAAAGAATTAAAATCCCACACTAGCGGTTATCAAAAATTCGATGCATCCGGTTATCAAATATTGCTGAATTATCGTTCTTTACTTTCTCCACAAAAGATTGCTCGGCAAGTAGCTTTAAAAGATATTTTAACCGACCAAATTAAGCCTGAGTTAATCGAATCACTAAAGAATCGCATTGTTTTAATTGGGGTTACAGCATCAAGCAATTCTGATTATTGGAAAACCCCCTACAGCAGCAACGCAGCAGACAATGATAAGCAAATTCCGGGGGTATTTGTGCAAGCACATATGATTAGCCAAATTCTCAGTGCAGTGCTTGACAAAAGACCTTTATTGTGGTTTTGGTCTGGGTGGATGGAAACATTTTGGGTGTGGGGATGGTCATTGGTAGGAGGAATTATCGCTTGGAGGATTCAGCAACCACTTTATTTAGGATTAGCGATCGCCATAGCGTTAATTGCAATTTTTAGCATTTGCTTTAATATATTTACACTCGCAGGGTGGATACCACTTGTCCCATCAGCATTAGCATTAATTGCTAGTGCAGTTGTCTGGAAAATATTACCGCGTCCTCGTATAAATAAAAAAATTTAAATTAGTAAATATGAATAAAAATAAATTTTTTACAAAGCAGATAAAACTTACTTTAATTACTTTACTACTTAGTTTGGCAACATCACAAGTTCAAGCGCAATCATTGAATAACATAGTTTCTATCAAACAAAATAAACCCGCCGATCAGCAATTTCCCGATGATGGCGATCCTACAGGTCGGCGTCGAGGAGGAGCAAGCCGACGTGGTGATTGTCCCAACTTAAAAACGCCGCTGACAGCCTTAGTTCCTGGTGAGGAAACTAACAAGAAATCCTTTTTAGGAACAACAATCAGCGAGTATCCTAGCTTTTGGGTTTATATTCCAGAGTTAGCCAGCGATATCCGTTCTGGAGAGTTTGTCTTGCAAGATCGAGAAGGTAACGATATTTGGCGTACACCAATTACTTTACCAGGAAAACCGGGAGCAATTAGTGTCAAACTACCGCAAAATCCTCAATATGCTTTGAAGCCAAACATGACATATCATTGGTTTTTCAACATTTATTGTAATCCGACTCAAAATAATTCTGTGTATTTTGTTGATGCATGGGTGCGACGAGTGACAATAACTTCTCAACTGCAACAACAGTTAAATAAAGCAAAATCACAGAAGTACAAAGTTTATATCGCTAATAATATTTGGTACGATGCGATAACTAATTTAGGAGAATTACGCCGCAATAATTCAGGTGTTGGCGTCTTTGTTGAAGATTGGACTAAATTATTAAAATCGGTCAATTTATCAGAACTTGCACCAGCACCAATTGTGCAAATTTACACCCCCAACAAATAGATTGGGGAATGGGGAAACGCCCTAAATTCCTGCAAATTGTCAGATGGGCAATTCAAGGTGAGTACAGAAGTTGAGAGTTTGTTGCCGTTTTTGCGTAAGTCCGGTTTCATATCATGTTCGCATATACTTAATTAAACTTATGTAACAAAAAAAGAAGTTTAATATCGCGCTATATGTTTTATTGATAAACTTACTAATGCTATTTCAATCATACTGAAATATCAACTTTAAGCTACCGCATGTGGTTTGTCAAATAATCATCATGCGTCATATTTCATCAATTTCAATCGCTGAAGTCTAAGAAATTCGAGTCAAACCAGGTTGATAGTTTTTGATTTTATTTTTTATTTGTCATAAATCTCGTTGTTCACCCAACTGATGACAAATGACATTTATCTGATGTGGAGCAATGCGGCAGTTGAATAAATTGACCGTTAATAAGTGTTTTTAGATATCTGTACAGTTAATTGTAACTATTGCAAATGAATTTTTTATGGATTTTTTTAAAACCATTAGTAAAAGTCTGATATTAGGTATTACCATAATTGTCTATACCCATACATCTGCTGCTGCTGTCACTATTGAGCAGACAAATTTTAGTGATAAGCAGACCGTTCAACCTACGAGTGAGATTAAGCTAAAACTTGATCGTCTGCCAAGTCAAAATGAGGGAAGATTATCTATTTTTATTGGTCAGACTGATGTAACTTCGATGTTTCGGACGGTTGGCAATGAATTAATTTACCAGCCAAAGAATATTCCCCTTCCTGTCGGTGAAACCAAAGTCATTGTTTATCTAGTAAAAGAAAATAATCAGTGGCAAGAAATTGCTCAACTACCGTTAAAAGTATCAGAACTGGCTGTAAAACCGACAGATTCACAAGTCACTCAAGCCCCAACACAACAACAACCAACACAACAACGGTCTCAACGCGGACCATCACAATCAACTGAATCAACTCCAAGCGAAGAACCAACAACCAACAACCAACAACCAACAAATAACCCCGCACAGCCAAACTCACAAGAAAACAATACGTTATTACGTCCAACCCTGACTCTGGAATCTCAGTTTTTAGAAGCACGCAGTGGAGAAATAAATTCACGTCCTACCTCTACCGAACTGACTTTTAAAGGAGACTTTAACCCGCAGGAAAGAATTGGGGATCTAGATATTAGGGGTGTATTTAGTCTGTTTGGAACTACAATAGAAGAAAATGCCATTCGATTTCAGCAGCAGGGTGAAAACGCACGTAATCTTGATTTAGAAAAGTACGATATCGATTTAGCTTATGGTTCTACAACATTTTCTTTGGGACACAATACTTACGGAAACCATAGGTTTTTGCTTAACAACATTAGTAATCGTGGATTGTTACTCAACTCTCGACTAAGCGATCGCTTCGACATTACTTTGGCTACCACCACCGCTACAGATATCGTCGGGTTTGACAATATTTTTGGCTTAAACGACTTAGATAACGACAACATCTCCGCTGCAATTGTTGGCTATCAGATAGTAAAAGGCAATCCTGATAATGATTCTAGAGGAGTTCGTTTAGAAGCAACTCTTATGACTGCATCCCGTCAGCCCGAACCTGACTTTAACCAGTTACAGGTGGTTGATGCAGAGGACAGTGATGGATTTGGATTGACATTAGTTGCCGAAGATAGTTCTGGTAGATTGCGCTTCAATGGGGGATTTGCCCGCAGCACCTTTACAAACCCCTCAAGTGAACGAGATTCTGAACTCACTGAAGGACTAGATATAGTACCCGTAGTCCCAGCCACTGAAAATGCATACTTTTTAGAGGCAGAATACGATCTGGTGAAAAACGTGAACCTTGGCAGCGATCGCATCTTGAATTTAACCTTGAAAGCCACCCACGAACGCATAGATCCCTTATTTAACTCGATTGGGGCTAGTGTTGCTCCCGATACATTGCAAACAGTAATATTACTAGAAGGGATAATTGCCGGGGCTAATCTGACATTAATACAGAATTGGAACGAAGATAACCTGGCAGATATTTCCACGACCCCAAAAAACAACAGACGCAACACAGCCTTTAATCTAAACCTACCCCTGCAAACAGTATTCGCGGTGCAAAACCCCTTACTCCCCACATTGAGTTATTCCTTCACCAGAAACCGCAATTTTACAGCAAACTCTCCTGAACCGGTCAACCTTTTAAGCTCAGACTTGCTCACCACCACTCACACATTTGGTACCGCATGGAAAATTCAGAATTTAACTTTTGGCTATAACTTCTCCAGTACTTTCTCGGACAACCGTAGAATCAGCGGGGCAGCTGAGGTAGACGGTCAGCCAGATCAACAACCAGAAGATACTCAAGACTTTACCAATGAAATTAAAGTTGGGTGGCAAGCGACTCCTGGTTTGCGATTAGATTTGGGATATCAATGGACAAGCAGTAGAAGTCTAGTAACTAATATCACTCAATTTAGCAGCATTCCAACTTTAGGAATAATGTGGCAGATTGACCCCAGCATGATGTTGATAGTAGACTTCAGCCGGAATGAAAACACTGACTCGATAAATCGGGCTTTTGTACGCGGTGATACCATGAATGTAATCTTGGGTAAGACGTTCATAATTCCGGGTCCAGCGGGGTTAGAATTGCCCGCTAATGTTTCCTTACAATATGGATTGACCTCTAATAGCGATCGCGATCGTGAACTAAACCAATCTAGAGATGGCACGATTCACACCCTAACAGGTAACATTAGTATTAGTTTTTAACATCAACCCACTAGAAATTCGCTTTTTTCAACCAAGTAAAGCAAAAGATAAAGCAATCACGAAAAAACCTTTCACTCTTCGGTGCAATTAAATTAGATAAGAGGACAATTGAAAAACTATTAATCTCAATTTCATCAGAAAGTTTTAAACAAAAAAATATGCGATTCCGTGTTCTTTGGATTTTGTTTTCTTTACCATTCACTTTTTTGCCAACAGCCAGCAGCCTAGCAATCACAGTCAGTCCCTTTGGAGTCAATGTCAGCACCTTTTCAGCCACAAGCGTCTACCTGACATTTAGAGGACTAGATAATCAGCGTGCAGCAGAAGCACTCTGGTGTGGGGAAATTAACGCCAATAACTCATGTGTACCGGGAACCATTTATGGTCGTCTTCCGAGGAAATATGACCGAGGAACTGTTAGCAGTCCCGATAACTACACCGACATTATGACAATTCCTCCTTCGGTTGCTCGTCGCGCTTACCAGGATGCGGCACGCGGCAATTCTCCAGAATTCTTTTACGTGCGGCGGTTTGCTAGCACAATTGGAGGAGCTGACGAGTACGTAGCTGTAACATGCAGGCTGGCAGGTTATAGTGCCAGGGTTCCACTGTCACTGACCAACGTGCGTCTGCGGTTTGAGAACACCGATCCCGCTGTATTAGGAGTGGTACGGGGTCAAACTCCCCCCCCATTTCAAGCAAAAATTACCTACAATGGCAGCGGACGACTCAGAGGACGTTGGGAAGTCGTGCTACCAGGGGATACACCGCCTAACACGCGAGACTTGCTGCCAGCGGCATCACTACCCCCCGAACAACGTGGCTTACAACGACGCTATACTCTTCTTGAGCCGATTGATGTGTTTTTGCCACCCACTGGGCAGTTAGTTTTGCGTGGTCCAGATCCAGCCAAGCTTCCTCAAGTCTCAAGCGGACTGCATCTGATACTACTGAGAGTTGAAGCAACAAATGACGAAGATGCTGCCAACTCGCAGACTGGTTTAACCACTGTGTTTACTGGTGGAGTTGCTGGTTCCCCTTTGCCAGTGTTGCGTTACTATGTTGGCAATCGAGATGGGATAGGGCAAATAAAGCCTTCTTTGAGTCAGATCCAGTTACTATTGCCAAACCAAAGTGCCAAAATCCCAACCAACCAGCCTGTGAGTTTTAACTGGCGCGAGTCTCAAGGGGCAAGCGCATATAAACTAGAGGTTGAAAGCGATAAAAAACCAATACTCTCAGCAGTGCTGAATGCAAACACGACCAGCTATACAGCTCCTCCCTGGCTTCAAGAGAAAGCTGGGGATACTTTGCGCTGGCGAGTGCAAGCGATCGCTCCTGGTGGTACAACTATAGGTCAATCAGAATGGAGCGAGTTTCAGTTTCAAAAGTCTAGCAACTAACCATCATTCCTTTGCCTACGGTTCCTATAAACGAATAAAAGAGCGTTAATCATACCGTATTGTCGGCGGGGTTTGAAAACATGTCCAAATTTCTAATTATTACAAGTTAGCTAAAAACTTCTCATTTGATTTCTTAAACTTGGATATCCAACCTTTGTATAAATTTAGAATTTTTGAATAGGGAAGCGTGCTATCATCCATCATATCCCTCATTGAAGGTGAAAAGTATTTAGGAAAAATTTTGTGCAGAATTTTGGCAAAGCGCTGCCTGATGAGAAACTGAATAAATAATTTAGAAGATGAGGGAGAAGCATTTTCGCTCAATTCTGCTAAAGCGTGAGCATCTTCTTTACGATTAATAGTAAACTGTTCTAGCGCCAACGCTATATCGTCAGAATACTGGTCTAAAAGTTTGTCAAACACAGCTACATCTTCAAGTGCTGCATTACAACCTTGACCAAGAGAGGGTGATACAGCATGAGCCGCATCTCCAATTAGCAGTACACTATCACTGTAGTGGTAACGGTTACAGCGAATCGTTAAAACTGATGATACTGGTCTAGCAAGAAAGGCTTCTGCTTCCTCTTTTGGCATTAACTGAGCAACTTCTGGGAAATTATCTTGAAAAAATTGAAGTACTTCTTCTGAGGTTGAAAGACCAACTATCTGATTTTTCTTGTGAGGAAAATAAATAACACCGCTAATTGTGCCATCGAGTTGATATACTAACAAAACGGCTGTGTTGGGATCTAGTATCCAACTGTGTATTTTACCCGTTTCTAGATTAACTCCTGGCTTTTCGTTAGGATTAGGCAAAAAAATTGTTTTGTAATCATTGCGGTAATACTTTTGGTTACACTCAAAAAATTCTGTAGTTAGCAAGCTTTCTCTGACGACAGAATGCACCCCATCTGCGCCAATTAACAAATCATAATCAACAGTGAAATCTGCTTCGCTGATGGGGGTTAATGCTTCATCAAGTTTTTCAAACTTCAGTTTCTTTGCTGCAAAATCCACTTGTATACATTTGCTGTTAAAGTGAATATTGAGTCGGCTATTGTCATACTTTTGGGTTAATGCATTTAATAAAGCGATCGCTAAATTTGTGCGATCGGCAGTGAGGAAAGGTTTCTTTCTCTGCATTCTCCTCATTTTGCCGTTTTTTTTATGATTAATACTTCCCGTCGTTTCTACACTTATGGCTTTGACTGCTTCCTCTACCCCTTCAATCTTCCGTAAAGCATTCATTCCCCTATCATTCAAAGCGATAGAAAACGTTCGAGATTTTGAGAACTTTACAAGTCGCGGATCGTTGAGGCGATCGTAAATATCGATTTGATATTTGTCACCACGACGCAACAAATAGTGAGCAAGTAAAATACCGCTAGGTCCAGCACCGACAATCGCAACTTTCTTGACCATAACTATCTGCTCCATGTATTTTAACTCTTAAACTTTACGCCTAGATTCCGCAGAATCAAGGTATGAAAATGTCAACTAAAGGATGAAGTATAAAGTCATAAGGATGAAATAATCCCCATCAATAAATAGATTTGCATGAAACAAGCAAAAAGGATTTTTTTTCATCAATAAATAGATTCGCATGTACCATGAGTATCTTTCGTCTTTCATCCTTCTCCTTTGGAGACGCTGCGCGAACATCCTTTTTTGGTCATCCCTTCCGAACCGTATTGGAACTACTGCAATCAGTTGCTAAATATTTTATCGCATTCCCTAATCACATAAGCTACATCATAGCCCCCTCTTCGCTTGCGGGGAGGGGGTTGGGGGTGGGGTTGTTGTACCTCACTCAACCGAGAAACGCTATAGTGTATGTAAAAACACAGGCTGAATTACAGTTCAAAATTTTCTCTAACACTAAGCTCGTCCAAACTAACTTGAATGCTAAAGCGTTTACCTCTTTCGCCTTTAAAAAGCTTAAGTTGAATGTAATTATCTTGACCTCTAGCTTCGACTTGCTGAAGAATATTCCCCGCTTTAGATAATAAAGTAACTTTGATATTTCGTGGCAAATATTTATCTTTACCCGTTGGATGCAATTGTATGGAAATAGATATTTTTTCTTGAGCTTCTTCGGTGATATTCACTAGTAACGCCACAGTTTGATGATTTAGTTGTATTCCTAAGTCAATCAATTTGCCTCGCTTTGTCGCTAAGGCAACACTCCTAGTACTGAAAGCTAAATTCATTTCTGGGCTAAGAAGTGTATCAATAGCTTGCCAACTTTCATCAATTACACCTTGTAACCATTCACTTAATTTAGTTGTAGTTTCTTGTAGATATACAACTAAATTTTCTTCTACTTTTGTTTCTGTGGCTACAGGTAAAGGAATAGCTGTCGGTTCTAAAAAACGCGAGTAAAATAACAGATGATTTGGTTCTGGGTCAAATTTTGCTAGCGGTAGCCGATAAAAATTATCTCGTGGTTGTAGTTTGATAGTATAATTAACTAGTTCATCGTAACGCAAAAAGCCTCTAATTATTACTTCTTCTTGCTCTTCTAAGACTTCAAGTAATACATAGAAATGAGCCGCTAATTCTGGTCTTTCAATGATATCTACTGCTAAATTTACCTCTTCGTCAAGTATATTTTCAGTAGCAATTAGACAAAGTTTAAATTCACCAACTTTGAGGTAGTTGATATTTGAATCACGCTTGATTGGTTGCTGGGTGATGCGTGTACTCAGCCATTCTTCAAAGCCAAGTAGCGCTAGTGCGTTCAGATAAGTTTGCCATTTATCAGCTTCATTATTAACGCGATCGCTCCCAGCGGGTCTATGACCATCGCTAATTTTTTTCGCTGATTGAAAATGTTCTGATTCTAACCAAATCGATTCGGGTAGTAACAGTCTTATATCAGTGGAATTAAGCATATCTTTATTACTCATGCAGATTTGTGATTATTTATATTTTGGCGAAGTTCCTGTGCATATAAGCTATCCAGACTCCGGCTTTTTCCCGCTCTAATTTCTTCTGCGGCTTCTTGAAAAATTTCTGCATCAGCAAAAGCTTCAATTTGCTCAACCACAGTTTTGAGATATTCTATTTTTGGGGGAATTTCTGTTAGACCTTTTGAATGAGCCTCTGATAAAATTTTTTCTAGAACTTGTTGTACTGTAGATGTGCGAACTTTGGAAAGTAACTCTCCCGGATTTAATATCCGTCTAGTTTGATCCCAACTTGACATACCCAATTTAAGACCAACATCTTTCAAAGGCATCCCCTGACAGTAATAAAGTTGCAATCCCGGAATGAATTGATTGGCGAGATTAGCATATTTTCGGCTTTTTTGCAACTCGCTTAAGCGATCGCTAATCTGTTCTTCAATTGATCCAACTAATGCCGTTTTCAGTTGTTCATGCAAAAACTCGATAATTTCCCGTTGTTCCACATCTAATTCATCTGGGGCATCATTGGGTAAATCTACTCTAGTTGTATAATTTCCCGTATCCGGGTCTTGAATTTCCAGAGGTTCTCGGTAACTCCAAATGTCATATTCTCTGAGTTGAGTTGCTACATGTTTTAGTTCTTTTGTCAACTCAACCGGGGTTTTAATTATGACACCTCGTTGCTGCAAGCTTTTTAACATTTCTTGCAGTTGGGCAGTGGAGGGGTCAGGACATCTTTTTGCACCGACTTGGCGCTGATTCTGTCTATCTCGACGATAAACTGAATGAAAGACTTCGACTAAATGGCGATCGCGTACAGATAATTTTTCAATCTGTTTCGGTCTAACTCGATTCATCAAAGCCCAATCACTGAGATTCTGAAAACCAAACTCTGATAAGAAATCTTTAACTTCAGAATTTTGTTTAGTTTGCAAGTATACCCAATTATCTAAGCTCATGCTAGAGGCATCAGCGTTATATGTTCGCAAAACCTCAACCGTAAAAAATTTAAAAGTTGATATTTTCGCGATTCCGTTTTCATCTAGGATAAGTTGAGTTTTGCGATCGCTATCCAAGATAATCGGCGTTTTTCCGTCATCATTCAGCACAAATGGCAGTAAATCCTTGTACGTAAACGACTTATCACCACTAAACAGACTATCTATCTTTTGACAAGCTTTGAGAATCGGTTCGCTAACATAGCACCGCAAACAAAATCCAGCTTTTGCACTTGCAACATCAACTTTCTTTGAGTTAAAGCCGTAAAAATAGGATAGCAGAAAAGCTTGCATCTCCCTAGTTTGGGAACTAGGAACATTTTGCTGACAAAATTCCTCGGCAATCGGAACTAAACTGTATTCATATCCTGCCCTTTGACTCTTAAGACTAATTCGGCAAATATGCCAGTATCTTGATGTCGCACTCATAGATCCTGGTTCTCCTAGTGTACGATGACTTTTATGTATCTTTCTATGCAATAAATAGATGCAAGCATATTCAGCTTATGCAGCAGCTATTATTTAGGTTGTCATTAACAACTACCATTAGTCAATTCCACTCCAGAGCAAAACCCAACAAAGTTAAATTACATCTGCCCTGAGATAGATTTGTCAGGCGATCGCAAAGCTACTCCAAAGGAGTATCGCCAAAATTTCTGATTTGGTGGTCTATATTAGACTTCAAGACTCATTTTTTGTTTTCGCGCTGTTGTCAAGCGACGGAAACCGCTTGTTTTAAAGCATTTACCTGCGAATATAGCATAAAACGTTACCAATAAATTCTGACTTTTGAATTCTCTTTCATCCCAAAAGTGCATAAGTTGATTGACTGACAGCCATTAGTAATTAGAAAGCAACAAAGCCATTCTGAACAACAAAAAGCAGAAAATTATGGCAAGTCAAACTTATACCGTCAAACAGGGCGACTTTCTATCATCAATCGCCCAGCAATTTTACGGCGATGGCAGTGAAGCGTCTTGGAGAAGAATTTACGAAGCGAATAAAGCCTTAATTGGACCTGACCCGACCCAGATAAAACCAGGAATGGTACTTACCATTCCTGGGGTATCTGCCCCTCAACCGTCGAATAATAATATCGTCAACAGAGTTTTAGAACTCACCAATATAGAGCGCAGTAAAGCTGGTTTGCCACCACTAAGATTAAATCCGCAATTGACTGCGGCAGCACAAACTCACAGCGAGAATATGGCACGGAGCAAGTCTATAAGTCACCAACTCCCAGGCGAGTTATCATTAGGCGATCGCATCTCACATGCAGGCTATAGATGGTCAGAAATTGCCGAGAACATTGCAGCCGGACAGAAGACACCAGAACAAGCAGTCTCCATTTGGATCAATGAAGTTCCTCCCAATGATGGACATCGCAGAAACATTCTTAATCCCAATTATCGGGAGCTTGGTGTTGGTTACTCTAACGACTATTGGACACAAGATTTCGGCTCACCCGCATGATGTCAGCTTAAGTTGAGAATTTGCACCACAAGCAACGCAATTATAACTATTACTTAAGTATCACAGTACGAACCATCCTGAGAAGGGCGATCGCGCTCTTGTGTTACCCTCAAACCCGTCACTGATTTCTCACCTACGCGGTGGAAGTATTCGGGTGCTTAAGCCCTCAAAAAAATCCACCTGTAAATAATCCGATGATTTGCGATGAGTCGGGGCATGAAATGCTCTTCGTCTCATTAAGAAGTATGACTCATCATCGGAAATTTACAGGTGGTAATTTTTAGTGGTGAGTTAGCGAAGCGCGTAACCCACCATTGTTAAGTCATTCAGAGGGGAATTAGATAGTGCTTAACGCATCATAAAAGAAAGGGGCGATCGCACTTCTCTCCCCCCTGGTTCTCTGTCAGAATAAAACGGCTGGGTAATAAGCGCAAACAATCTTTTTATTTCACAGTTATAGCATCTGAACCAAAATGTTTCTTAATGTACTGCTCAATCTCTTTAAGTAGGTTTTTTTCTTCTTCGGAGTGAGCTCTTAAATCAAATTCGTTTACAGAAATTAATTGCTCTTTGTAAGAGTTAACGGCGTGATAAATAACCACAGCAGCATGATCGATAATACCATAGTCAGGCATAACAACAACATTGTTTCCTTCAAGATTTGAGCCAACAGCGTTCCGAGACCTAATCTCCTCCAAAAAATTTGTAGCCGCTTCTTCAGAATTAAAAGATAGCAAGATCCGGTTAACTGAGAGAGTTGAAAATTTGAATGTGCTAAGAGCCATTAGAACTGTAGCAATTGTGGGATTGCCATTCGCTAGATAGGTTGTCATTTGAAATTCCTCTTACTCTAAGAAGTGATGTTGTATAAACGAACAACGCTGAAATAGTGCGATCGCTATAGTGCGGGCGCTTTGCGCCCGGAGCGCTCTTGTGTTACCCTCAAACCCATCACTGATTTCTCACTTACATTTGGGAAGTATTCGGGTGCGATCGCTCAAGGTTTGCTTATGTCTATCGAGAATTATTTGAAGGAAGTGCGATCGCCTATCTTGTCTTGCGATCGCGTGTTACCCTCAAACCGATCACTGATTTTTCACCTACACTTGGGAAGGATTCGGGTGCGATCGCCCTCAAAAAACCCACCTGTAAATAATCCGGTGATTTGCGATAAGTCGGGGCAAGAAAGGCTCTTCGTCTCGTCAAGAAGCATGACTCCTCACTGGAAATTTACAGGTGGGAATTTTGTAGGGTGGGTTAGCGAAGCGCGTAACCCACCATTGTTAAGTCATTCACCGGACTCAGAGGTCATTTTCTCCCTTCGCGACAAGTTAGCAATCGCTCTTAACCTGGATTCCAATTATCTGGATACCCTTCAAACTCTTCATTGTCATATATCCTCTCCACTCCTTGTTCTCGTATCTCTCTCCCAGTCTGCCGATCGCACACATACGCTGTGACAACGAACCGTGATGGGAAAGCCCAAGACCTCAAACTAGGCTGGTTTGTTCTCGGGTAGATCACCCGTACACTCAAGAAAACCGACCTTTGTGGTGAACCACCACCAAAGGGACGGCTCCCATCTATTGCTTGTACTGCACGAGCGTTCACTGTTCGCTCCATCGCTCTCCAATCGTCAAGTCGTTGCCAATGTGCCCATTGAGGAACAATGTTTTCCGGCACGTCCGGACCTCCTAGATTTAAAGCAAACAAATGCCCTCGATCTATGTCTCTTCCATTCCAGCGATCGCTCCATCCCGCTATAGGCTGCGGTGTTTGATCGCGCCTACCTACAGGAACTGGCATGACAACTCCTTCTATTAATACGGGTCTACGCCCAATATTACTACCGCTGGTGGTGGGTGGGTCTTCCAAACCAATCGTTACTCCACCATAATCAGTGTTGTTCAGGCGGCGTTCATGGGGCGCTCCAAAAAACCAACACAAATAAAAATAAAGTAGATGTATTGGGAAGCACCTATCAGGTGTTCCCCCTCCATCTCCTGGATTTCTCTTTTCTAACTTTCGATCTGAGCTTTCTATCAAACCAGTGTTTTCGCAAAAAGTAGCAGTTCCCCTGTCTTCAATTTCAGGTTTGACAACACTATTGGGGGTAAAAGAAATGTAATCAGCCAAATCATAGGCATTTCTAGACTGGTCGTTGAACAGAGCTAAAGTGTAAGTTTCGCCAGGTTTAAAGTCGTAATCAAAGCTAATTGTGCCGGACAACTCGGTTTTGTTGTTATTGGAGACCCAATCCCATTTTTTATATGACTTGTACTTATCCGGAGATGGCATTCCGCCGTGATATAAAGCCCACCATTGGTAATAAGGTTCGGCAGAAAGATGGTAGTCAAATGAAAGATTTCGTAACAAACTTTTCAGGTTAGAAAGATTAGCAGTTTTTTGTGGAACGATGAATTGAAAGTAGTCAGTCAAATCATAGGCATTTTGAGACTGGTCTTTGAACAGAGCTAAAGTGTAAGTGTCACCAGGTTTAAAGTCGTAATCAAAGCTAATTGTGCCGGACAACTCGGTTTTGTTGTTATTAGAGACCCAATCCCATTTCTCATGTGACTTGTACTTATCCGGAGATAGCATTCCGCCGTGATATAAAGCCCACCATTGGTAATAAGGTTTAGCAGAAAGATGATAGTCAAATATGAGATTATCTGCCAAAAGATTGAGGTTAGAGAGGTAATTAGATGATGAGGTAAATTTCGGGTTAGGTACGACTGATGTTGTTGTCACCCAAAGCTGACCATCGTCTCCCGGCCCCTGATGCAGTATGTAAAAATTGTTATTGTATATCGCAATAGCGGGGGGACCAGATGTGCGAATTGGGCGTTGTAGAGCAGGTTCATCAATAGTCAGGATTTTATCTTGACGGTCTTTATTATTAAAAGACCAAACAAAACCATCGTTTCCCGATCCCTCATGAGCAAAGTAAATTTGCTTCCCGTCTGTTACCACTGCGGGAGGACCAGATGTGTTATAGGAAACCTTATTATTTTCATTATCGACGAGCTTGAATTCTTCGTCTTCACTCCATTTACTTGTGTTCCATCTATCATCAAAAAAGGTATCCCGCATCACACCTGACCCGTCTTTCCCTTCATGGAAGCAGATCAGAGTTTCGTTTACCACTGCTAGAGATCCTGCGCCGGTTGTGCCATGATTGGGTAGTTTATCCTCGCCAGACCACTTCTCTCCGTTAAAGGTACAGTACCACAGCCAACCCTTTCCGTCTTTGCTTCCCTGTCCCTCATGAACGCAGTAAAGCAATCCTTTGTACACTGCTAGAGTAGCAGTGGGATAACGACGCGCCCTCAGTGAGGTGCCTATGCCTCTGCCATCCTTGTCTAGCTTATCGGACGAAGACCAGTTCTGTCCGTCAGAGGTATGACAGTAATACAGCCAACCATCCTCTTGCGCTCCTTCATGGACGCAGTAAAGCTTGTTGTTAAAGACTGCCAGTGCAGGGGGACCGGATGTGCGATTCTTGCCTATTGTTTGGTCATCATACCATTTCTGTCCGTCAAAGGTACAGTAATGCAGCGAACCATCGTTGTTCGGTCCCTCATAGACGCAGTAAAGCTTGTTGTTAAAGACTGCCACGGCTGGAGAACCCGATATGCCAATCTTTAACTTGTCATTTGCCTCTTCTGTCCCTACGTCCCCTACGTCTTGGAGGGACTTAATTTTTAAGTTATCATTTAGCTTTTCTGTGCCTGTGCCTTGGAGGGACTTGGAGCTAAATACCTGCACACTCTCAGACCATTTATCAGGAAAAACTCCGATCCACTCTCGTGGGAACGTCGGTTCTGGTTTTAATCCTGGTAATTCTGGTCTTGAGTTTGGGTCATCCAAAATCTTTTTGATCGCGTTCTGCAACGGAAAACGATTTGAGTCGTTAGCCATGATTTAACTCCATAAACTAGGATTGTAGTAATCAACGAAATACCAAACTTAACCGATGTGGTTATCAAGTGATTTTGATCTATGACAGCTTGGGTGAAACAGTCTCGAATTACTCAAGATTTAGTATGAATGCAGGTGCAGCAGAGCGATCGCTAAAACTTGTCTAAATCGATCGCCCATGTCATTGCACCTCCCAACTCTTTTTCAATCAAATAACTGACCTTATAACCCAGTGATTTCTCGTCGTCATAAGTCACCCAAAGTCCGGTTTTAGTGCTGTAGGCGTAGGGAGTCAAAGTGGCATCATCCCACCTTTGTACGTCGAGTTCGCCATTAGCAAGTTTCTCAAGGATTTCAAAATAAGCGAGGACACCAGGAGTGACTGTTGCTGGTCCTGCGGGTCCGGGACCGCTAAAAGGTTTTCCGAAGCCATCGGTACGGTCTGCAACAACATAAGTCCGTCCGTAAGTGGGCATCCCTAGCACGATCTTTTCTTTGGGAATATTAGCTTTGAGGTAAGATTCCACCGTATCTTTGATGTCAAAAGTACCATTGGGTACGGAATCTTGCAGGAGGGGAGCGTTGGCTCCTGTTCCCACTGTGTTGGGATCGTCAAAAGCCCCGTGGTAGTCATAGGACATGACGTTGAACCAATCTAAATATTGACCGCACTCTCGCAGCCATTGAAAGAATGAATCGCCCGTTTTGCTGCCGTGGGGTATTGCAGAAGAAGCTATTGTGATGAGAAAATCTTGCCCAGCAGTTTGACGGAACTCTTGCAGCAATGCTATGTAATTGTCATAATCGGCATCTTGACCACCTCGCTTAGAGTCGCCAGGATATTCCCAGTCTAGGTCAATACCGTCAAAGCCGTACTGTTTGGCATAATCGATCGCAGACTTAATAAACTGCGTCCTACCATTCGGATCGGCTGCCATTTTGCTGAATAATTGGCAGGTAAAGGGACCGTAGGGGTATTTTGTTCCGGCTGACTCAGGCGTGTCATCGCAACTGTTAAAACTCCATCCACCAATTGAGAGTAGCGTTTTGAGGTTAGGGTTTTTTTGCTTGAAACTCTGTATCGCCGGATACAGGACTTTTTGATCGTTCCATTCCACTGGTTGAATTGTGTAGTCACCTGTATAGCGTTGTTCTCCGGTTCGGGTTTCGGTCGGATCGACACTCCAACTCACAAAGCCGAACATACCAAAGGCATAGTTGATGTGTGTAAATAGCGCGGGATCAACTTGTTCGGGTAAGAATTTCCCACCGCCTTGGCGGTATTGCGCCCAGTTGCTAAAGTAACCAACAAATTTGTAAGCCATTTTAGTTTCTCTGTTTTGTTTTTCTGGTGAATATGTGGTTGGTAGCGGTACTTGTTCTCCTGCGTCAGGGCGGTATACGCTGTCATTAATGCAAAAAGCAAAGCGATCGCTCTTGTGAATGTAAATTTACTTTCGATACTGGTAAAACTTTTTCCCTAGCTCTAATTGTTGCAGTTGTTGAGGGTAAAGAACTTACCTCCCTTCAGTAGTAGAATTAGCCTTGTTTGTGGTGTACGAGAAATCCGGACTAAAGCTGACAAAACCTTTGAGTATCAACTGCAAAGAACCACTTGCCAAGGAACTTGTTAACCTCCCACTTATATATGGGTAGCAGGAAAACAATTTATGCAGTGAGTGAAATAATAATAGACTAGTACCGCGCTCGTCCCAAGGGGGACACGTTGCGCGTTCTTATTTTGGCGTGCGTGCGCTAACGCGGAATTCACGCATTCCAAATGTTTAGACCATAAGCTTTTCGTCGATTTTGTAGACGCGTAGCGGCTTAGAGCACAGGGTATGGTAGCTTTATTTCCGCATGGGCTAGCAGACCTTCTGCTGAAAAACGAAGTGTCTCACGATGAATTTGGCACTTCTATTCTGCGATACATAAATGAATATGGCGGTTATCAAGTTACAAAAGAAGATTTTCTCAATCTTGGTTCATAACGAATTTTATTTGCACTCTCTGTGCCAAAAGTCAAGCAGTTGGTCTGGGCTAAAAAAATCTAATCCAACGCTTAGAAGGTTTGGCGCTGCCTTCGATTAAACTACTACGTTTGGTTTGGGATAGTCGATATTTTTCAAAGATAGTGCATAAATTGATTTCACTTTGCCTATTAACGATGTAGATAAAGAATTTATGTTGTAGCCGTCGCTTGTAAGGTACGTGCTGCGGTCTTCTAACTTCATCCAACTCACATTAATAAAAAGAGAGCTTTCATGAGTGAAAACAACCTAGAAGAAATCAAAATTTGTATTCAGATACTACCAGACATGTCTGAAGAAGCACAACGAATAGCGATTGAAGAGAATCCACAGAATGCAAAAAACGGCTTGAATTTTATCGAAAAATTTGGCGACACCGTTGAGTCATCGCGAATGGCGCTTATCGCCGATAAAAAGTGGAAACCAGGTCGGACATTGCGCGTGCGCTTTTTGGATGGCGACCCCATAGTTCACCAGAAAATTGCTCAGGTAGCACAGCAGTGGAGTCAATTTGGTAACATCAAGTTTCAGTTTGGCAACGATCCTAATGCAGAGATTCGCATCTCCTGCAAACTCGGTGCCGGTTCTTGGTCTTATATTGGTACTGATGCCTTAAACATTCCGAAGAATCAGCCCACAATGAACTATGGATGGCTCAAACCCGATAGCGACAATAGAGAGTACTTTAGAGTTGTAATGCATGAGTTTGGTCATGCTCTTGGTTGCATCCACGAACATCAACATCCACAAGCCGGAATTCCTTGGAATCGAGAAGCTGTTTACCGCTACTATATGAGTGCGCCCAACAATTGGAATAAACAGAGCGTAGATACCAATATATTCCAATTGTATAGTAAAAACATCACTCAATTCTCCCAATACGACCCACAGTCAATCATGCACTATGCGGTTCCCAAGGAGTTAACAATCGGCGGCTTTGAAATTGGTTGGAATACCAATCTCTCAGCAACGGACAAACAATTCATCGCTCAGATGTATCCTCTACCCAAGACTGGTGGATAAACCGCAAAAGTGTCAATTAACCGACTAATGGCAATTTGGAGGGGACAAAGGGAGGGGGGGACAAGGGGAGAGGGAGAGGGGGGGAGGGGGAGAGGGGGGGAGGGGGAGAGGGGGGGAGGGGGAGAGGGGGAGAGTATTAAATTTTGAATTCTCCTTGTCTCCTTGTCTCCTTGTCTCCTTGTCTCCTTGTCTCCTTGTCTCCTTGTCCTCCTTGTCCCCTTATCTTTTGAAGTACCATGCTAAAAGTCACCTTGTCAGGCGATCGCATTCACATCGGCGAAAGATTCTCCGTGTCTTTCCAACGCACTCTGCGAATACCTAATGATGGCATCTACCCTCTTCCTCCGGGGCTGGGTGCTTTTCCGATTCAGCGTGTCGCCGATTATCTAGATCGTGTTCCCCCTCATTGGCGCGAACAAGGCGGTTATTTCATTCCCATGTATCAACGAGAAGCATTGTGGCTGGGATTCGACGGTGCAAGTTTCAAGCCAAACGCAGTCAAAATTGCGATCGGTAAAATCAACGCAATTTCCGGCGAAGCTTTAGATGAAACACTCCACACCGACCCCCAAAACTATATCGTCTGTCCAGACCAACCCTGGCTAGACGGGATAAATGCAGGTGATAACTTTATTCGTCAGTTTGTCGCCATGCCCTTGGGACAAGCTTACACTGTTGAGGCGCAAGTTACTGGTACAGAGGAATTTGGGGGAATCCAGATTTTGGTTTACGAACCCAAACCAGGAAGATTTCCCGACCAACCGCCACAAACACGCGGCTTCAGTAGTTTTGAGCTACCACCACCAGCCGCCCCGATGGAAATGGGTTTGGGGGCAGGAGGTAAAATGCAGCAAAAAATCTACCCCGATTCTTACGGTCTTGATGTGTGGGATACTGAAAATTACGGCTCTGTTTTCGTGCATATTGTTAATAGCGAGCAGTATCGCGAATTGACAAACCTCGAACCTCCGCCAACACCAATTACCGCTCAAGTTTACGCTCAGTATAAGTTGCCCTGGTTTGCTCTTTACGACGAAGCACAGGGAGATTTGCCAGCAGCTGACAAGCTAAGTAAAATCAAACCCATTCAAGACCAAGATAATCAGTCAGTTGATATAGCCGAATCCCAAATCGAAAAGCTGCATCATCCACATGCTTAAGATTTAAGCGCTCTCTGCGCTTACTACGTGCTTAAGCGCTCTCTACGCTTAATATATTCCTAAATCTACAGCAATGCGATGAGCGCAGGCAAACCCCGAAAACGCCACCGCATTCAAACCCTGACCCGGAAAAGTACTATCTCCCACGCAATAAAGTCCGGGAATATCTGTACGATTAAACGGCATCCCCAATAAACCGCGCAACTTACGCCGGGGAACTGGTCCATAAGTACCATCAACACGACCTAAAAAGCGGCGATGCGATCGCGGTGTTCCCACCTCTAAATAATCCAATCCTGCATCTAAACCGGGAAAAATCTTTTCCAAGCGGTCAATAATTCGCCACGCTGCTTCTTCTTTCTTCGCCTCGTACTCACTCGCAGATAAATTCTGCCAATCTGCAATCCAATGCGGCGTGAAAGCGTGAATTATATCATAGCCTGTCGGTGCTAAATCTGGGTCAAGCAGAGTGGGAATCGAAACAAAAATTGTTCCTGACGCAGAAGCCATTTTTTCCCAGTCTTCTAGCAAAATGTGATGGCATTCTGTCCCCTTGGGCAACACCGAATTTTTTACCCCCATGTGCAAACTAAGAAAACTGGGCGATTTTTTATAGCGCTGTTGCCACTTTCTTTCACTTTCTGGTATTGCTTCTGCTGGTAGTAAATTTTCAAACGTATCCCAGCGTGTAGCATTAGAAACTATGCGTTTTCCCAAGTATACTTTACCGTTAGCCAGTTGCACGCCCACGGCTCGTTTATTTTCTTGAATGATTTTTGTTACTCTCGCTTGATAGTGAATCTCACCCCCAGCTTTTTCTAGACCCTCAACTAGTTTTTGGGCAATTTGTCCCACCCCACCTTTAGGGTAGTTGACTCCTCCATAATGCCTGTCACAGAACACCATTCCCGCATTAATCATCGGTGTCATGTCCGCTGGAACTACCGACCAGCAATAGCACTCAATATCGATAAATTTTAATAATTCCGGGTCTTTAATATAGCGTCGCGCTAAATCTCCGGCATTTTGGGGCAGATACTTAGCTAAACCGAGACACGCTAATGGGTGCTGGAAAAATGACCGCAACAAATACCGAGGTTCTTCCAGAGACAGCAAATCCATGCGATTGAGGCAATTAAAGACTTTCCAACATTCGTCATAAAAACGACGAATTCCTTCTTTTTCATGAGGGAATTTGGCAGTAAGGTTTTGCAAAAATTTATCATAAACTCGATCAACTTTAACAGAGAAGTTGTCGGGCAGATGATAATGAATCTGCACCAAGTCGGGAATTGTCTCTAAGCTGACATTTACAGCATCAAGAGCGCGTTTTAATAAGTTGGTGGTGCCGCTTACGCCAAACCCGAAAATCATCGACGCCCCAACATCAAATTTATAGCCTTGCCTTTCAAAGTAACCAGCACTACCACCAGGAATTAGATAACGTTCCAGCACCAGCACTTTAGCACCCTTCGCGGCTAGCTGGGTTGCTGTCACTAAACCACCAATTCCAGAGCCAATGACGATTACATCGAATGAGAAAATGGGGCATGGGGCATTGGACATAGGGCATGGGGCATAGGGCATAGGGCATAGGGCATAGAAAGAGTTTCTCACACAATCATGCATAAATAATGTTCACCGGATGTAGATAACGTTTTACTCAATTCCCAATGCCCAATGCCCATTGCCCAATGCCCAATTCCCAATGCCCATTGCCCAATTCCCAATGCCCAATTCCAAAAAAAAAGAGGGACGAGCCGTTACATTGCTGGCTAATCCCGTCTGCCGATCCTTAAAGAGAGGAGAACACTTGAGACTAATATAAGCTTGATTGAGAATAGATGTCAACTATTATTGAAAAAGAATTGCAATAATTTTGGAGGTGTAATTTTAGCTTTCAGTGGTACGCGCCGCTCATTGTATTATGAGGTCTCAGTTGTTATATAATATATAGTCGCCATCATCCGCAAGTTATGACGCTCCAATTGCGTATTTACGTTCCGCCCCATCCTTTAATTAAGCACTGGCTGGCAGTCGCTCGTGATGCTGCGACACCTTCAGTTTTATTTCGCAGTGCGATGACTGAGTTGGGACGCTGGTTAACTTATGAAGCTGCTCGCGAGTGGTTGCCAACTCAAGAAACAACTGTTGAGAGTCCTTTAGCTTCGTGTCCTGCGACTTTGATTGACCCAGAGATGCCGATCGCAGTCGTGCCAATTCTCCGGGCAGGGTTAGGATTGCTAGAGGGAGCGCAGACGTTGCTACCTTTGGCTTCTATTTATCATCTGGGCTTAGTGCGAAATGAAGAAACTCTGCAACCAGAGTGTTACCTAAACAGATTGCCAGAAAAATTTGACCCCCAAACACGAGTGTTAATTACCGATCCGATGTTAGCAACGGGAGGATCGATGATGGCAGCGATGGCAGAATTGACACAACGGGGTGTCGATCCGACTTTGACGCGGATTGTTTGTGTGGTGGCGGCTCCCCCAGCTTTGCAAAAATTGAGTGCTGCTTATCCGGGTTTAATAATTTACACCGCCACCATTGACGAAACCGTCAACAACCAGGGGTATATTGTACCGGGATTAGGAGATGCAGGTGATCGCATCTTTGGGACTTAAGCTAGTATGCAGCTATAACAGTAAGGTGCAATAACTAGTTGGGAGATGCAAAGCGTTTCATCAAGGCGGTAAAGATATGAGTCAGCGTGATGGTTTTGCGAGTGGTTTTTTTGCTGGGGCAATTGTCGGCAGCGTAATCGGTGGCGTTGTGGGTGCCCTGATTACTCAAAGACGCGATCTCGAATTAATACAAGAGGAGTCGGAACAGACAAATGGAACAGCAGAGGCTAAAAAAACAAACATTTTGAAACGGCGTACTATGAAAGCCGCAGAAAATGAAGGTGTGGAAATAGAAACGGCGCGGCGATCGCTCGAAGATAAAATCGCCCAGCTCAATGCCACAATTGATGAAGTCCGCAAGCAGCTGGGAAATGTCAATACTAATTCTACTCAGTCAATTAGCGATCGAGCCTCGCGCAGCGATGAGCTTCGCTAACGTTAGCGAGATTCAGACAGGGGTAAGTGCGCCGCTCCTAAAAAAGCTAATGTGGAGATACCACTTGTGGTATATGTTAAAACAATCCGCACACACCATGACCCAGGCTCAACTAAAATCAATATAAAGACCGATGCGTGACACTTAGCCGAAAACGGACACATCCATGAATTTACTGGTTACTACTCTGGCTACTTTCGTACAGATTTATAGCGCCCTGCTAATTATCAGGGTTCTGTTGACTTGGTTCCCCAATATCAGCTGGTACAATCAACCATTTTCTGCTTTGAGTCAGATCACCGACCCCTATCTGAATCTCTTTCGCTCAATTATTCCTCCATTAGGCGGCATGGATTTTTCACCAATGTTAGCGATTATACTGCTTCAGGTTGTGGGTGGTGGTCTTGTTAGTTTGGCATCAAGTTTGCAGTTTGCCTCATTTTAAACTAAAAGATTTTCGGTCTGGGCTGGTTAGCCCAGACTACCGATAACGCGCGAGCGTGCCCCTGACTTCAGGCATGGGGGTGTAAAGCGCAGGAGAATTTATTCACCGTCCTAAAAACCGCCCTGGCGATTAATAGATTAAGTGTATAATGTAGTTAGGAGTTTTTACTTAATAAGGGAATCATTGGGCATTGCCGGACATTATGCATTGTCTTGACCCTCTTTAATATTTTGCTTTAAAGACCGGATAAACTCACGGA
>NZ_JBPAOH010000043.1:0-49593 GCF_050875635.1 Tolypothrix sp. VBCCA 56010 | reverse complement strand
GGCCCTATCGCATTGGGCATTGGCATTCTTTCCCATGCCCCATGCCCCATTCCCCATGCCCGCTCTCATCCCACTCCGTGGCTGGGGTGGGATGAGCTTAAGACACTATAATCGCCCACATACTAGCGCCTAGTGTAATAGCTGCTAAGTGTTGCCAAAAGAGCGATCGCATCGGTTGACGAGCAATTTTTTGGGTTAACACTATCGTCAACAAAACTGAAAAAATCAAGGTAACACCCTGCAAAAAGTCAACTACCGCTGGGTGAGCAACCAATACAGGCAACTGTTCGCCATTTAGACCAAAAGTGGCAAAAGTTACTGGGATAATGCGTCCGCCTTCTTCTAGGCTCAAACGCAGATAGTGCGCTAAGTTACCGCCCAGAACTAATGGTAAATAGCCATAAGCGAGTTCTATAAATGCTTTCGGCTTACGTCCAAAATTTATTATTTTCGTCAAGCCATATGCCGCAAAGGGAATAGCTACAGGGATAATCAAAGCTAGCAGTGATAATCCTAAATGTTGCCAAAATTGCGTTAAATCGAGATGTAATCCTAACCAAGATTGCAATTCTGGTAAACGATGCAAATACACTCCACCTAATAATAAAAACAACAGTGCTACTTCATAAGTGTGGGCTACATGAGTCGTCCACAATTCAACACCGGGGGGACGCAAATTAAACTCAACGGAACGATGGGGACAAGCTTTCAGACAAGTCATGCACAGCACGCAGTCTTTATTATCTTCTAATTGTGCTGGGTGCGAATACAATGGACACCCGTTAGTTTCCATTCCTTCGCCTTTTTCCGGTCCACCTTTGTAACACTGATAAGTAGTGCAAGTGGCGGAACAAATACCTTGCTGCGCTCGAAGTTCGGTCATTGAAAGTTTAGCAAATAAGCCGTTCATCCCGCCGATGGGACAAAGATATCGACACCAAAAACGCCGTTCAAAAATGGCAGAGAAAATCATCGCGCCGGCGGTAATTAACAGCAGCAAACAAGCAGAAAGGTAAGCTGTATTATCTAAGTCCCAAAGTTCTTCCCACAGAAAAATTAGGGCAAATAGTCCAAAGAGAAACCATCCACCCCACTTTTCTGCTAACTCTCGATTCCAGCGTTTGAGTTTTCGAGGAAACAACCATAAAGAGAGTTTTTGGGTAATTTCTCCGTAAATCATGAAGGGACAAACAGCGCACCACACGCGACCGAGAAAGGGAAAGAGAAATAGGAAAAAAGCCCACCACCAAGCCCAAAATAGATTGAGAGCGAAATTACGATCGCGTGTTTGCGGTCCAATAAATAACACTGCGACAATCAAGGCAAAAGCAGCGGCAGTAAAGCCATAATTAATGCGATCGGGCCACCACGCACTGCGGAGAAATTTCCACAAATCTGGATAAACATTCAACAAATTCACCCGAAATCGCTTTTTCTTCGTGTCCGCTGACCAGAAAATTTCTTCTGTTAATTCCCGCGCTTCCCCAGCTTGGACGATCGCTCTTTCTACCAAATTTTGCAACTCTTTCAAGTTGCCAGGAAAATCATAAGATTGCAAACGGCGCAATGCTTCTGGTGCTAATTTTTGTTTATAATTACCCTTAGCCTGAGTGTAAAGACTGATGTAATAATCCACCTGAGCCTTAATATCAGCCTTCCGCACTCGTAGCGGTGGCACTTTGATGTGATGACCGATACAGCGTTCGATTTGCGGCTGATTTTTTTCGGAAATAATCAAAATCCGAGCGCGAGAAGTGCGGGGTGCGGCTGCTTCTTCAGAACGATTTACGGGATTGTACGTAGATTTTTTGATTAAATCTACTATTTGTGGCATTAACTCTGGCGGAGTTTCTTGGATGTTATTAAGGACAAGAGTACCTTCTCCCAACCATTCCAGCAGTCCGGGTTTGCCGCCAGCACGTCCGAATAAATCTGCACCGCTGGTTTGCAGGATACCACAGTTCACTTTGATAATCGGTTCGCGTCGCTGTTTAGAACTAAAGTGAATTAAAGCAGCGATATTGTCTTTTTCTAAGCCTGGTTCACCGAAAATCAAGACAGATTTGCGATCGCTTGCAGCTTCGCGAATTTCCTCGCGCAAACGCACCGCATAGCGACTTGTACCAACAATTCCGCGTCGCGCTTTGGTGACTAAATACGGACGCAAGGCAATAGTACGTTCTTGTTCGTAGGTAAAGGCTGATGTTAAATTCGCCAATTCCTGCGCCAATTGACGGGAAACAGCTTGAAAAATTTCCGGGTATTCACTGACTAAAGCGCGAAATTTTTCGGCAGGCACAACCCAAACATGGCATTCTGTAACAGTGGTGATGGTGCGTTGCGTCGGCTGGTCTAACAGCAATTCTTGCAGGTGAATCACGGCACCGGGAAGAAAGCCGATCGCTAAAGTTGGGTTGGCTTGATTGCTGCTATCGCTTTCGAGTTGACCTTCGACAAGAATGTAAAGTGCTTCTGGGGTAGTGTTTTCTGTAACTAAGTTGGTTTGAGGTGGGATGATTTGTTCTTCGATTTGTTGGGCGATCGCATTTAACACTTCAGCTTCAAGAGTTCCTAAAGCTGTGCGTTCTTGTAGCCATATTACTGTTTCTGGAGATGTCATTATATTCTTCGTAAGCTGCTATATATAAAAGGAATTATCGCTCTTATGCGGATTAATTTGAAATTATGAGTCTATCAGATATCCCTAATCTTTGGGTTCCTTTCGCGCTTTTGAGTTTAATTGTTCTAGCTGCTGTGTTTTTTAGTCGCAGCAGCTAAGAATTTATTTTCTACACGAAAGTTTTATCGATATAACACCAACGCCATTCTTCACCCGGTTCAAAGGATTTGACAATCGGATGATTGGTGGCGTGGAAGTGTTTGGTGGCGTGTTTGTTTTTTGAAGAGTCGCAGCAACCGATGTGTCCGCAAAGAAGACATTGGCGCAAATGCACCCATGTGTCCCCCATTTTTAAACATTCTTCACAACCGTTAGCGCTAGCTGTAACTTCTTGAATTTGATTGAGATGCGTGCATGTACTCATGAAATTCTCCTGATAGTTAAGTAGTAATTTGTAGTAATTTGTAGGGTGCGTTAACGAAGTAACGCACCTTCTTGATCTAATCTGTTTAAGGAGTCGCGGTGCGTTAGCATTGCATAACGCACCCTACCAAGAGTGCTTACTACGAAGATAAATTCGTTGGCAAGCGAATTTGAAATTTTGTTTTTCCTGGTTGAGAAAATAGGCGGATATCACCTAAATGTTGCCCGACAACGACGCGATAAACGGTGTGCAAACCTAAGCCGGTTCCTTGTCCTACACCTTTGGTGGTGAAAAATGGCTCGAAAATGTGGGATTGAATTTCTGGAGGAATTCCCGGACCATTGTCAGCAATTTCTACTAGTAAGAAATCGTTTTCGCAGACGGTGCGAATTTGAATTTCACCTTGCCCGTTCATCGCATCAATGGCATTATCAATTAAGTTAGTCCACACTTGATTTAATTCGCTGCCATAAGCGCTGATACGCGGGGTATGACAGTCATATTCACGCTTGACTACTACACCTTGTTTTAGCTTGTGATTCAAGATTGTAATCGTACTTTCTAACCCTTCATGAATATCTATTTCTTGTAAGGGTGCTTGATCCATGTACGAGTAATCTTTGACTGCCTGTACTAAAGTAGAAATACGGTCAGTGCTATGCTCGATTTCTTCTAACAAATCTAGTTCTTGCAAAGTTACTTCTATCCAAGTGAGGACATCACCCAGCAACAAATCACCTACTTTTTGTTGAACATTCAAAAGCCAGTCGATGTCAATTCCGGCTGTAACGAGATTGGGAGCGAGTTTCCAAGCATTATTGATGTTACGATCTTCTAGCCATTGTGTGATTTCATCTTCGCGATCGCTTTGAGTCAGCGGATCGAGTTTTGTTGTTGTTTTTGCCCGTTGTATTGCATCTTCTTGCAACTCAGATAAAAAGGCTTTTTGGGCACAGTTCATCTGCTGTTGATTCAGCTTAATTGTCAATGGTTGCAATACCTGCACAGTTTGGCGCAATTGTCCAGCGGCTCTGCGACCGGCTGAGGCAGGATTATTCAACTCGTGTGCTAATCCAGCGGCTAAAGTGCCTAATGATACTAGCTTTTCTCGATGTTGTGATATTGATTGCACTGTTTGCAGACGTTTTGCCATATTTTGCAAAATATCTATCATCACACATGTACAACTCGAAAGCAGTTCCCAAAAGGCTTCGTTTGGCAATTCTAAAATATGGCTGCGAGTTACTGCTTTTCCTGTTACCCAGAAGTTTTTCTCACCCATTAAAACAGGTAATTCACCAAATAACGTTTTGGGTTTGAATGTTACTAATAAAACTTCTTGATTGCCTTCTTTTTGCGTAATTCTAATTTCCCCTTCTAACAGTACAAAAACATGATTTGCTGGATCTCCTTCTTGACGATGAATTTCACCAGGTTCTAACCATAATTCTGTAATTTGTTCAAGCAGCCATTGCAAACGTTGTTCCGGTAACTTTGTGAAAAGTGGTACTTGGCGTAAAGTGTTGATATCAAGCATAAAGCGATTTTAGATTTTATATTTTGGACAGATATTAATCAGGAAGTAATTTAAATAATTTGAGTTCGATACCACCATAATATTTATTGGTGCGACCTATAGGAACCATATTCAGCCTTTGGGTAACACTAATTGAAGCATGATTTTCCGGTTTGGTTACAGCATATATTACTGGCAACTTGAGGATATTAAACCCATAATTAATAGCTGCTTGTCCAGCTTCAGTCGCGTAACCTTTACCCCAAGAAGACTTCCGTAAGTGCCAACCTACCTCATAATCTTCGGTTAAGTTATTTTCAGTATCGGGTAATTGTTTCAGCATGACAGCTCCTACAATCTGTCCAGTTTCTTTTTCAACTATTGCCCAGAAACCAGTGCCCTTACTGAGTTTAGCGTAGCGGTCAATAATTTCTTGTAGGCTCGCCCGTTGCGATTCTACACTTTCCTCAATCATGCCGCCAATAAAGCGGGTTACATCTGGATCGCTGTACATTTCAAAGACTGATTCGGCATCTTTTTCGGGTATCCAGTTGCGGATAATCAAGCGATTAGTTTCAAAAAGGGTAGTCATAGCGAGTTTTAAGTAAGTCGGCAAGAAAAATTCAATCTATGTAAATAAATGTCAAATTACTGTAGGGTGCGTTGTCGCATAGCGCAACGCACCAAGCATAATCGTTGGTGCGTTAGCTAAAAGCATAACGCACCCTACAATTTAAGTGCTATTAAATCTAGTGAATTTAAATTTAAAATTATCAAATTTTTCAACTCCTAATTTATCACTCTTTTTTGCATGAATCACTAACTAATTTGATAGGCAAACTTACTCGAAAACGAGTATTACCAGGTTGGGATTCAAAGTGAATATCACCTTTGTGTCTTTTCACAATAATTCTATAAGCAATTTCTAAACCTAACCCAGTGCCTTTGCCCACGCCTTTTGTAGTAAAAAATGGCTCAAAAATTCGAGTTTGAATCGCTGGCGGTATTCCCATTCCGGTATCGGCAATTTCGACTACAATACAGCTATTTTGTCTGTATGTGCGTATCGTCAAATCGCCTTTTCCATCCATCGCATCAATGGCATTATCAATTAGATTTGTCCACACTTGATTGAGTTCGCTAGCATAAGCACAAATCCGTGGCAGAGTCTTATCATATTCGCGATTAACAATAACTCCTTTTTTTAACCGATGATTGAGAATAAGCAAAGTATTTTCAATTCCATCATGCAAATCTATCTCTTGCAATGCAGCTTGATCCATGTAAGAATAGCCTTTAATTGCTTTCACTAAGTCAGAGATGCGGCTGGTACTTTGTTCAATATCGTTGATAAGTCCATGAGAAGCGAGTGCGGCTTCTAACCAAATCAAAACGTTACTAAGACAGTCTTCAGGTATCTTGTCGGCGAGAGTATCTAACTTTTGGGCATCAATGCCGGCGCTAACTAATGTAGGGGCAAGTTTCCAAGCATTACTAACATCATGGTCTTCTAGCCAGTCTGTAACTTCATCTTCTTTATCGCTTTGGGTAAGTGTGTCGAATTTGGTTGTGTGTTGTGTCGCTTGCAGTTGAAAATTGATAATAAAATTTAGTTGTTCTTTATTGAGTGAATTTAACTGCAAAGCGAGATTTTGCAAGTTTTGAAAATTATCGCGCAGTTGCCCTGCTGCGCGTCTTCCGGCTGCGGCGGGATTATTTAATTCGTGTGCTAGCCCAGCTGACATTTTACCTAGCGCTGCTAGCTTTTCTTGTTGCCTAAGTTGTACTTCTACGTCTTTGGTTCGCCCCGCCATTGCGGTTAGAATGACATCAGCTAAAGGCGAACATTCTGCCATGATATGTCTAAAAGTATCAATATCAACTTGCAAAACGCGACTGGGTGATAACGCTTTCGCATTAGCAATTGATGCGGAACCAGTCAACATCGACAATTCACCCATAAATTCACCTCGACGATGCACTGCTAACAGTCTTGTTTCATCACCAACGTGTTTGGTAATCTCAATTTCGCCTGATAAAACAACATGAAAGTTATAGTTTGATTCGCCTTCATTAAATAGGATATCGCCTTTGTTTAGCTTAATTTCTTTGCCAAATTGCTGCATCTCCTGTAATGCTTCATCAGGCAGTTTCGGAAACAGTGTGTTCTGGTTGGGATCGTGCAGCATAACAACTCCGTATCAATATTGATAAACTGTGTGAGGCGATCGCGCAAAACTTCTTCTTTTTCGCTACTTACCACAACTGCTGAATCGGATAAGCATCAAAAGCAGAATCAGCGCTCAAAATTGGTATTTGCTCAATTATTGCTTGTGCAATTAAAAGTCGGTCAAATGGATCGCGATGATGAAGAGGTAGCTTTGCAACTACAATAAGATAATCTATTTTAATCTTCAGCAAATTGAAGTCGTTAAGACTGAGTTGCTGTGTGATGAATTCCTCAAATGGCAGATGAAAACTCAGCTTACCGATGCTTTGTTTAATCGCCATTTCCCATATGCTGGCTGTACTAATTAGCTTTTTGTTATTTTCATCCTCAATTAACACCCGTATTTGATTACTAAGTTGGGTATTGCCCTTAAAAAACCAAATAAAGGTGTGAGTATCTAGCAGTAATCTCATTACATATAATCCTTAAAGTCTTCTAAAGGCTCATCAAAGTCATCAGATATCGTAATCAAATCTTTAGCGCTTCCAAATAGGGGGCGACGTTTCACTGGCGAGACAGGAGTGAGTTTAACTACTGGCTGTTCGTATGATTGTAATCACGATTTCTTCACCATTAATTGCGGCTTCAATTAATTCGGGCAAATGTTGAGATGCTTCAGCGAGAGTTATTTGTTGCATGGTTTTTACCGCTCTATTTTTAGTGGTGTGAAAATTTAATTGTTTTATGCAGAAACCTAGACACTTCAAGGGCTGTCAATGACGAACCAAATGAATGTATGAGTATCTAGCAGCAATTTCATTACATATAATCCTTAAAGTCTTCTAAAGGCTCATCAAAGTCATCTGACATTGTGACTAAACCTTTAGCACTACCAGCACGGCGACCACGCTTAAAAGGCACGAGTTTGGCAATAGGCTGGTTATCTTTGACAATGACAATTTCTTCACCATTAATTGCGGCTTCAATTAATTCGGACAAATGTTGAGATGCTTCGGCGAGAGTTATTTGTTGCATAAACTTTACCTCTCTATGTTTAGTGGTGTGAAAATTTAATTGTTTGATGCAGAAACCTAGACACTTCGAGGGCTATCAATTACAAACCAAATGAATGTATGAGTATCCAGCAGCAACCTCATTACATATAATCCTTAAAGTCTTCTAAAGGCTCGTCAAAATCATCTGATATTGTGACTAAACCTTTAGCACTACCAGCTTTGGCGGGGCGACGTTTCACTGGCGATACAAAAGTTAGTTTCACAACTGGCTGTTCGTATGATTGTAATCACGATTTCTTCACCATTAATTGCGGCTTCAATTAATTCGGACAAGTTTTCAGATGCTTCAGCGAGAGTTATTTGTTGCATGGATTTTACCTCTCTATTTTTATTTCATTGTGACATCAAAAATTCATTGTTTTATGTAAAAACCTAACCCCCTAACCCCCTTCCCTACAAGGGAAGGGGGAAAATTACTCCCTTCCCCTAGTAGGGGAGGGGCTGGGGAGAGGTTTCACACTACGTTGCTGAGATATTGATGCACAAATTGAACGCAAATTGACCCTTCACCGACGCTGGAAGCAACTCGCTTGACTGAACCTTGACGCACGTCACCGACTGCAAAAACACCGGGGATGTTGGTTTCTAATAGATAAGGATCGCGTTCAAGCGTCCATCCTTTCGGGCGGCGTCCGTTAAGTTGTAAATCGGGACCTGTTAAAATAAAGCCGCGATCGCCTTTTTCCACTACACCATCTAACCATTCGGTGCGCGGTTGGGCACCAATAAAGATAAATAGTGATGTCGCCGGCACTGTTTGCGTTTCCCCTGTCAGCGCATTCACAATTGTCAGCGCTTCTAAAGAAGTCTCACCTTTTGCCTCAATCACGCTAGTATGTGTCTTTACTGTGATGTTCGGTGTTTCTCCGATTTGGTCTATTAGGTATTGAGACATGCTCTTAGTTAAAGAGTCGCCACGTACCAACATCGTTACATGCGAGGCGTATTTAGAAAAGTACATCGCAGCTTGTCCGGCTGAATTTGCCCCTCCAATGATATACACTTCTTCCCCTTGGCAACTCATCGCTTCTGTTTGCGCTGCACCGTAGTACACGCCTGCGCCAGTTAGTTTTTCGAGTCCGGGTACGTTCAACCGCCGCCAAGCCACACCCAGCGCCAATATGAGGGCATGGCAACTGATTTCGCTACCGTCGGATAACTGCACAAAACGATACGGATCTTCTACGCGAATTCCCGTAACTTCTTGCGGTGTGAGAATCTCCACCCCGAAGCGTCTTGCTTGAGTCACGGCACGCCGCGCCAAATCGCCGCCACTCAAACCCACGGGAAAGCCGAGGTAATTTTCAATGCGGGAACTGGTGCCGGCTTGTCCGCCTGGAGCCTCGCGTTCTATCATGACGGTGCGTAGCCCTTCTGATGCACCATATACGGCAGCGGCTAAACCACCGGGACCGCCACCAATGATAATCAAGTCATAAAAGGGTTTTTCTGCTTGGGTTTGCAAGCCAATTTTCTCGGCAATTTGCACGTTGCTTGGCTGCATCAAGTTGGTACCGTCGGCGAAGAGGACAAGGGGTAGGTGTAATGTATCACAATCGGCGTATTCAACGAGCTGCTGCGCTTCTGGTGATAATTCGATGTCCATCCACTGATAGGGGATTTGATTTCGGGCGAGAAAGTCTTTGGCTTGATGGGACTGGGGAGACCAGCGGTTGCCTATGACGCGAATGCCTTCAAATGGTGGGTGGAATGTGGCTTGCCAATCGTCAAGCAAATCGTTCAGCACGGGATACAAGCGTTCTTGTGGGGGATCCCACGGCTTCATTAAGTAGTAATCGATTTTTGTGGTGTTGATGGCACGAATTGCTGCATCGGTGTCTGCATAAGCGGTAAGCAGTGCGCGTTTTGCGTCTGGGAACATGGATAGCGCTTGTTCTAAAAACTCGACACCAGACATTTGCGGCATCCGCTGATCGACGAGGAACAGTGCCACTGGCTGGTTGCGGAGTTTTATTTGTTCTAATGCTTCTAAGGCACTGGCACCAGATTCGGCACGCAAGATGCGGAAGCGATCGCCATATTCCTGACGCAAATCCCGCGCCACAGCTTGCAAAACTTCTGGATCGTCATCAACCGTCAGAATTACAGGTTTAGCCATAGCGTTTCAAGAATGGGGAGTGGGGAGTGGGGAGTGGGGGAGTGGGGGAGTGGGGAGTGGGGAGTGGGGAGTAGATAGTGGATAGTGGTTAGTCGATAACTGTTGACTGTCAACCAACAACCAACAACCAACAACCAACAACTAACTACTAACTACTAACAGTTAGACTAACAATTCAAATAGCCCAATTAAAGTTCCGTCAGGATCTCGTAGATAAGCTGTTTTAATTCCGTAGTAGGGATTGTTCATTGGAGCAGTGGTAAACTTAACACCTTGATGGGTTAATTTCTCATATTCTTCTTCTACATCATGCACTGTAAAAATTAAGGCTACATTATCTTGACATTCGGCATGAGGTGGCTTGGCAGTATTGGCAATCATCTTTGCCATTTCTTGTCGCCGAAATAAACTCAGTTTCATGTCTCCAACTTTAAATTCAGCGTATCCATCTTCTAGATTTTCGTTTTTTACTTCAAATCCCATCACATTTTTGTAGAAATCAAAGGAAGTTTTCAAGTCAGAGACTAAGAGTCTTGTGTATGCAGATCCTACTTTCATCGCTAATTCATTAAATAATATTAAGTTCAGTTGACTTTTTCCTAGCAGTGTAGTCTGGGACTAGGGAATGGGGCATTGGGGAGGCAGTGCGTTGGGCGGGGATGCCGACTTGAAGCACCTGCCGTCATTGGGCATTGGGAATTAAAGATGCTCGATTTTTGATGCGCGTTCTAATTAGGATTCTTTCCATGCCCCATGCCCCATGACGCCAGTTGCTTCAAGCCGGGAAACCCGTCCAACGCACTGGCTCCCCCATGCCCCATTCCCTATTACGCAAAACAGATAAAAACAGTATTTAGGTAAAGTTGATATTACACATCTTGCTTACGGTATAAACCAGGGGGTTGCGTATTACAAGCAAGTGCAATATCTAAACACAATCAGGGTAAGAATTGCAAAACCTACACCTGTAAAAAATACGCTATTAATTCCGCCAATACCAAAAACTATTCCCATCAGCAGCGGTCCTAAGGTTTGTCCTATACCGAAAAATGTACCATTCACCGATAGAATTGTAGCCAGATATTCTCTTGGTGCTAACTCTGCTAAAAGTGTTTGGGTACTGGGCAAACCAATACCCAAACCTACGCCAAAAATTGTGGTTGGGATTAATAATAACCAGATACTGGGTAGGAAGGGAACAATGAATAGAGCTAACGCATACAAAACAAAAGATGCTCTAATTAAAGTTGTTGCGGAATATTTTCGGGATATTTTTCCTAACTGTAAAGCTGTGATAGCAAGCGCCACAGAAACACTTGAGAGTATCAATCCAATTGTCCAAGGCGGTTGTTTGAATATATTTTTAATTAATTGTGGTAAGTAAATTACATAAGCACCGTAGAGGAGAAAGAAGTTAGCGGCACTGGCAATGAAAAGTCCAAAAAGTTGGCGATTTTGGAGAACTTTGCCAGCATTTCTCAAATACTCTTTCAAGTTTCGGTTTCCTTTGGGTTCCGGATTTTTTAATTTCAATAACACCAACAAGCCGATAGGAATCGCTACTATCGGCAGCATAAAGGGATAAAACCAGCCAATTGTTGCTAATGCACCGCCAATTGCAGGATAACTTGCTGTGCCGATACTGCTGACACTAGCGTTGTAACCCATTGCAGTAGTGCGTTTGTCTGCTGCATATAAATCGCCAAGTAAGGTGACGCTTAAAGAAGGCAAAGAAGCAGCACCAATTCCTTGCAAGAAACGCAACAATAATAAAAGGTTAAAGTCACGGGCAAAAGCGCAAGCCGTACCAGCGATTCCAAATAAAAACAGTGAGGGAACGATAATTTTCTTTCTGCCCAATCTATCGGCAAGGACACCAATTACAGGACCTAAAACTACAGCCGGAAGGGTGAATACTGTAACCAATAAACCATTATTTTTCGGATTAACTTTCAAGGCTTCAGCTAAATAGGGAAAAGCTGGACCTACGCTGGCTACTCCGAGAACTGCCATTAGAGAAACTGCACAAATTATCTGAAAATTGGTGTCTTGATAAAGTGGTTTTTGGCGTTCAAATTGTTGATTTTCTTCTGAATTCATGATATTATTTTGTAGGCGAATAGGCAAATTGGCGAGGCATCTCTAGAGATACCACGCCAAGGTGCTTAATAAAATACCTAATTTATTGCTATATCAAGCAGCAATTTTCTCCTCAAGCGGTGTAAAACTTTTTTTGCTAGCACCGCATATGGGACAATGCCAATCATCGGGAATTTCTTCAAAAGGTGTACCCGGTGCAATTCCTGAATCGGGATCGCCAGCAATCGGATCGTAAATCATGCTGCATACTTTGCAAATCCATTTGCGAGTTTTTGCATCGTCACCTGCTGCTTTGGGTGCTGCCTTTCCTCCATTCAATACTTCTAAAGCTTCTGCGTAGCGATCGGCGTGGTAATTTTCTACGAATTTCAGCAAGCCAAAACGATGCGCGGCTTCGCGAAATATATTAGCATGATCGGCTGATTCTTTAGCTTGTTTGAGAAATTCTTCTGTAGCCGGATTGTCTCTATCTTTTTGAGCTGCTGCGGCAAATTCTGGATACATTGTACTGTATTCATAGGTTTCACCTTCAACTGCCAAAGATAAACAGCGAGACATAATTTCTCGCTTTTGTTCTTCAGTTAAAGCTGTTGGATCTTCTACAACTAGTTCTGGATGTAGCAAAACAAAATGTGCGAAAGCGTGTTGTGTTTCTTGTTCTGCTGTTTCTCTAAAAAGTTTCGCTAAGTCTGCAAACCCTAGTTTACGTGCCACGTCAGCAAAAAACAAATATTTGCGATTCGCCATCGATTCACCACCAAAGGCAGCTTCTAAGTTTTGGTGAGTGGTAAAGTTTGACAGATCCATAATTTTGTCACCTTTGAAGGTAATGTTTATAGCGAGTCGCTGTTGGATGAATTACAGATTCCTAGTAAGTGTAAACTGGAGAATCTATGTAGTTTATTCAAACATAGAGCCGCTATAGTTGATGGGAACAGTCTTGAAAACGGCTATACGGGACTTACGTAAAGTAATGAGACGAACCGCACCAGGCGCGGAGGACGCAGAGAAAGAAGGATGAGAGAGGATTTTTGCGTAAGTCTCGATATGTTAAGAAATATTTGGGAAAGTATTTCTTATATTTCAGTCGTGCGTTTTGTTAGCTGTTCTGTGAATAATTATAAGGCGGAAAAGATTTTGCGGTTTGTCAGTTATAATGCTTGACTATTTGGAGAAGTTGTGATTTATTTAAGTATTTTGAAGTTCTAGGAATGGGTAATCAGTGTAGCCTTTGGCATCTGGGGCGTAAAATGTTTTTGGATCTGGTGTGTTTAATTGGGCGTTTAGTTGAAAGCGTTTTGGTAAGTCAGGATTGGCGAGAAATAATTTGCCAAAAGATACTAAATCTGCATCGCCACTAGCTAAGATACGATCGCCTTTTAAGTTATCGTAGTCGCCGTTGGTGATTAATGTACCTTGATATATTTGGCGATAGTAAGGTGTGACGGGGTTCATGATGTCGCGGGTTTTCAAATCGACTTCATTCGGTTCCATGAGGTGAAGGTAAGCGAGTTTGAAGGAGTTTAGCGCATTTATCGCATAAGTAAATGTCTCTTTTGAGTTGGAATCATGCATTCCGTAGAAGGTGTTACTCGGTGAAAGCTTGATGCCGACACGGTTTGCACCCCAGACGCTGACGACGGCTTCAACTACTTCTAACATAAATCGGCATCGCTTCTCGATTGACCCGCCATACTCATCTGTGCGTTGATTGGAACCATCTTGCAAAAATTCATCTATCAAATAACCAAAAGCACCGTGGAGTTCCACTCCATCAAAGCCAGCAGCTTTTGCGTTTTCTGCACCGAGGCGAAATTGTGCGACTATTTCCGGTATTTCATCGGTTTCTAAAGCGCGGGGTGTTTCTAAAGATACTTTGCCAGCAGGGGTGTGAAGTTCGCCAACACCAGCGATCGCACTTGGCGCAACTGGCAATTGTCCATCAAGTAAACTGGGGTGCGAAACTCGCCCACAATGCCAAAGTTGCAAGAATATTCGTCCCCCTTTTTCATGCACTGCATCTGTTACCAACCGCCATCCGGCAACTTGTTCGTCTGTGTAGATACCCGGACAGTTCATGTATCCCAGGCTGAGGGGTGAAACCATCGTACATTCGGTGACAATTAACCCCGCACTTACCCGTTGGGTGTAGTAAGTTGCCATTAAGGAATTGGGGATGCTTTCAATTGCCCGCAAACGTGTCATTGGTGCCATTACCATCCGGTTGGGGAGGGTGTAGTCACCAAGTTGGATGGGTGTGAAAAGTAGGGTTAGTGAATTCATGATGTTTGCTGGTTAAATATCAATTAGAGGAATGAGCGCAAAAACTCTGTCACTCCTCTTATTCCTCTGTGTTCTCTGCGTTCTCTGCGGTTCGTTTCTTAGTCCTAAAAGCGTAAGTCTGAAATTACTGTTTTTCCCACTGCTGACGCCGCAAGAAAGCGAGTGCGATCGCTGCTACGCCAAACAGCGCCATACTAGTTGTCGGTTCGGGAATTTTCTGAGAAACTTGGAAGGAACCTTTTAAGAAAGTTTTACCTCTTAACGGACCAGTTGGATCTGCATTTAATGGTTCGCTTTCTGTAAAGTTTAGTGTGCCGATCGCACCCTGAAATCTTCCCGTTCCACCTGTGATATTTACGACACCAGTACCGTCTAAGGTTCCATTTGGAATGTTAAATGAAGCGATCGCGGTACTGTTACCAAATAGTTTATCATTGCCGCTACCGGAAAACTCTTCACCACCAATGGGAAAGCCTTGTAAACCAAACTGTGTCGCGTCTTGAACAAATACGAGATTACCTGTAGCCGGATCAACTCGACTATAATTATTTATGCTTTGAAAGTTAGTTAGACCATAAGGCGCATTGGCATTATAGCCGTAAATAAACGCTTGTGATACATTTGTTGAAGGAATCGGTATCAGCGTAACTTCAATGTCGTAAAATGTGTCAAATGGATAAATCTGGGCGTTGGCTTTTGCAGTGATTCCCATACTGACTAAAGTGACTGGAACTAGCCAGAAACTGTGTTTAGAAGCACGAAGCATGTTAGTTAGACATTGCATTATTTAGAAGCCTCTTGTATGAAAAGATAAGTAAAATACTCTGGCTTGTACGAGTGCTATCTAAGAGTTTTGAAGGCTTTAGCCTTCACTACATTTAGGAACGTTTATTTATGTACTACTTAGATAACTTTCTTTATTCATAGTACCAGATATTTTTTAGACATTATTTGATAAAAAAGGAATATTTTCTGTTAGAGAATCTTTGACAATTATTTTTTGTTCTTTTGCCCAAAATTGACTCAAAAAGTGAATTTGTCTCAAGCCGACAATTAAATTTAAACCTGGTATAAACAGCCACCAAACTACAAGCGGTTCTTTCATTTGCGCTTGGCTGTATAGTTGGTTTACGGTTTTATATAACTTAAATTGAACTATGTAAATCCAAACAATACCTAAGAGCGAAAACCAACCAAACCAACCGGGGACATCTGGATCGAATATCCGCAATGCTTGGGGAACTGCTATTCCCAATAAAAAAGGGGCTAAAGATAGCGTACCTGACCAACCAAAGCCGTTATAATGGCGGAGTTCTTCTTGAATAATCCACTTGTACCAACCGTAATATAGCATACCGCTGATAACAGATAAGAAAAGTACTTGCGATAAGGGACGGGGTTTACCTAAAGGTTTATCTGACATATTTTGTGAAAATTGACTATTTTCAGAACCCTGACTTCTTGTTTTTGACGATTCCTCCTCGGATTACTATATACCATGTCCGCACCGTCGTAGAGACGTTCCATTGGAACGTCTCTACAGTATCTGTGGTTTAATTACTGTTTGATAAGATATGAATTGGTGTTTCTCTGCATTAATGTGGCGATCGCCTGAACTAATTCACCAACTTCAACCGGTTTAGCTAAATGTTGGTGAAAGCCTGCCTCTTTTGCTTGCTGTCGATCTAATTCTCCCGCATATGCGGTAAGCGCGATCGCTTTTATGTCTTTGGCTTGTTGACTAGTCAGCCTGCGTAGTTGCCGCATCAGCATATATCCATCCATACCGGGCATCCCCACATCACTGACGACAATATCAAAAATTGAGCGCTCAACTACTTGCAATGCATCAAATCCTGATGCTGCGGTTGTGACGATCGCCTTTTCTTGTTTTAAGACAAAGTTAAGAAACTCCCGCGAGTCCGCATCGTCATCGACTACTAAAATTTTAATCCCGTTTAAATCAACTTTGAATTCTGGTGATATCTTTGCAGACGGCATCTCATCATATGTTTGCAATAAAGGAATTTGGACTGTAAATGTAGCCCCCTGTCCGACACCTGGACTATCTGCACTCAACGTCCCTCCGTGCAGTTCGACGATTTGACGAGCGATCGCCAGTCCCAATCCCAATCCGCCAAATTTGCGCGTCGTTGCACTATCTTCTTGGCGGAAATATTCAAACACGTAAGGCAGAAAGCTACTATTAATTCCTTTTCCGGAATCTTTTACTTGAATTTGTGCATATTTTCCGACTTTTGTCAAGCTCACTTGAATAATTCCACCTGATTCTGTGAACTTGATCGCGTTGGATAATAAATTCCATATTACTTGCTGCAAACGCGCTTCATCGCCTTTGACTGCGCCAATAAAAGGGGTAATTGCCGTTTCTATTTGCACTTCTTTGGCTTGAGCGGATAATTGCACGGTTTCCAGGGCAGATGATATAACAGTTCCCAAATTGACGGGCATTACAGTTAAGCTGAGTTTGCCGCGTAGAATTCGGGAAATGTCAAGCAAATCGTTAATTAGTTGAGTCTGTAACTTAGCGTTGCGCTCAATCGTTTCTAAAGCGCGTTCTGTGGTTATTGGGTCAAATTTTTTACTGCGTAAAAGTGTTGTCCAACCAAGAATCGGATTGAGTGGGGTACGCAATTCATGAGATAAAACGGCAAGAAACTCATCTTTGATGCGGTTCGCAGTTTCCGCTTGTTCTTGTGCTGCAAGCGATCGCTTGAGCAATTCTTCTCGTTCAACTTCGGCTTCTTTGCGCTGGGTAATATCCATTGACATGCCTACCATTCGCAAAGGATTTCCTACCGAGTCGTAAATACAGCGACCTCGCACCAATACCCAGTGGATAGTGTTATCTGCCCAGATGTTGCGATACTCGACATCGTAATCTGTATGATTGGCGATCGCCTCTTCGATAGCTTTTTGTACCCAAAGGCGATCGTCAGGATGAATGCGACTCATCAATATTTGATGGGAAAAATCAGCGTCCACCGGCAAACCAAAATTAATTTTGCATTGGTCAGAAGTAGACAAAACATTTGTTTGTAAATTCAATTCCCAAGAACCGAGTTTAGCTGTTTTCAGCGCTAACCTCAGTTGTTGTTCGCTTTGTTGCAAAGCTGCTTGGGCTTGTTTGCGATCGGTGATATCGCGAGAAGATGCATGAAACTCGACAATTTTCTGAGTTTGAGGATGGCGAATTGCTTGCAACTTTACTTCTAACCAGATGTAGTGTCCAGCTTGATGACGCGCTCGATGAGTCAGGGTGTAGACATCGGGTAAATTTGCAGTGTCTGTAGGCATAACCGCAAGATCGTCCGGATGAACTAATTGATCGCTACGACGACCAATTAGTTCTTCCGGTCTATATCCGAGTACAGTGTAAGAAGCTGGCGAAATGTAGAGAATAATTTGATCGATGGAGTGATGCGAAATAATATCAGTCGAGTTCTCAGCCAGCAGTCGAAACCGCGCTTCACTTTCTTGCAGAGCGATTTCGGTTTGGCGTTGTTTTTTTCGGATGCGTGCTTCTTTAATCTCCCGCTCGATTGCCGGAACTAAGCGTACCATCCGCTCTTTCAAGACAAAATCAGCAGCTCCAGCTTTTAAAGCAGTGACGGCAGTTTCTTCGGTGATTGAGCCGGAAACAATAATAAAAGGAATATCTAATTTTTTCTCTTTCAGCAAGGACAAGGCTTTGGGAGCGCCAAATCCAGGAATAACATAATCACAAATAATTACATCCCAAGGTTGGCGATCTAAAGCAGCACTCATATCGGCAGATGTTTCTACCTGCAAATAAATTACGTCGTAGTCATTCTGCTCCAATATATGCAGCAGCACCAGCATGTCATCTTCTGAATCTTCGACAATCAGGACATGTAGTGGTTTGCCCATACCTTTGTTTATCCTTCTAAGGTAAAATAAAAAGTTGCTCCTTCCCCAACCTTGCCCTCTGCCCAGATTCGCCCACCATGACGGTGGATAATTCGGGCAACTGTGGCTAAACCAATGCCATTTCCTTCAAATTCTTTGGCAGAATGCAGCCGTTGAAAAGGTTGAAATAGATTGTCTGAGTCATTCATATCGAAACCGACACCGTTATCGCGAATGAAAAAGACATTATTATCAAGTTTTCCAAAAGCAACTTGCGTATATTCACGGTTGCGCGTGTATTTCCAGGCATTGCCCAGCAAGTTTTCCAGTGCTGCCCGCAATAAATTAGCATCGGCAGAAGTGGTTAAATCTGGGGTAATTTGGAACTTTGCTTGTCTTGGTTGGTCTTTTTCTAGGTCTTGGGCGATCGCCTGTACCATTGTACTCAAGTTTACCTGAGTGCGATGCAATTGAGAGCGGCTGATTTGCGATAATCGCAACAAATCCTCAATCAATTGCCGCATGTGTTGCGTTGAGTTTTGAATGCGATTTAGGTAATTTTGACGAGTTGCAGTTAAGGAATCGTTAAGAGATTCTGTGAGCATTTGGGTGAAATAGTCAATTCGTCGCAGAGGCGATCGCAAGTCATGAGAAACTGAAGAAGAAAAACTTTCCAGTTCTTTGTTAATTAAGGTGAGTTGTGCTGTTGTTTGCTCCAAACGAGTATTTTTCTGTTGTAATTCTAAAGTACGTTCTGCTACAGTTGCTTCTAATGTTTGAGTATACTGTTCTAATTGGCTATTGGCAGCTGCTAATTCCGCATTTGTTTGAGCTAGATTTTCATAGAGTTGGGAATTTTCTAAGGAAACGGCAATTTGAGCAGACAGCAATTTTAAGATTTCTAAACGTTCAACGGTAAAGGCTCCCGTGGTTATATAATTTTCTAAATAAAGTAAATTTTTCAGTTGTCCTTGATGGATAATCGGAGTACACAGAACAGACTTCGGCTGATATTCTCTAATATATGGATCGTTAATAAAAATTCCTTCGTGAGTTGCATGATTGAGAACAATACTTTCTTTGGTGCGAACCACATAATTAAGAATTGCTAAAGGAAGTTGTGTTTGATTTGAAGGTGAGATAATTGAATTTTGGTCAATTGTGCCGACAGCGACAATGGTAAATTCACCGGCTTTTTCGGCAATCAAAAATCCTCGTTGTGCGGCAGCATTTTCGATGACGATCGCAATTAATCGATTTAATAAATTCTTAATTCTTAGTTCGCTAGCGATCGCTTGAGAAGCTTTGACTACGGTGGATAAGTCTAACCAGGCAGCAGTAGTTGATGATGTGGTAGAAGTGCTTGCACGAGTATATTGTGGCAACAAGTCCGGGTAACGAGTTAATAAATTCTCTGCTAATGGTTGCGAACCCCAACTGATATAACCTAAATAGGCATCATTCAAATACGCTGCGGCAATTTTCGGTTTGTTAATTCCTAAATAAAACTTTGCGGCTAATTCGTTCGCTAAAGCTTCATCTTGAGGAAATTCGTGATTTTTTGCCGATTGAATGCTGGCATCGTAGGCATTCATTGCAATCAGCGTTTGTCCTGTGACTCTGGCAATTTCTGCTTCGACTAACTCATATTTATGCTGAAAATTCATCGGTGCGTAATCTGCTTTTTGTTTTAAAATCGCTTGGTTTGCTTGTACTTGTGGAAGTACTTCGCGATCGTCATCGCATTGCAGTAAAGTCAGCGAATCGTAGAAAATGTACTCATACATTATCATCATCCCGACAACAGCTTGTGAATGCGCTGCGGTTGATTTTGCGTGGATTGATGCTTGTTCGTAATCACCAAATCGATACGCTAACATCAATTTGAACAGATAAAAGCAGCACAGTAGCGTTTGCCAATTTCCTGCTGCCACACTTGGTAGCATTGTCGCTTCGTTGAAACTCTCACCTGTCAATACCAGCACATCGTCAGCCAAACCGATGAAATTTAAAACGACTTGTCGGGCAATGCGGATGTAGTAAATGCCTAATTCTTGTTTAGCGCGATCGACAAGTTCGACGTAAGGCAGCGCTTTTTGATTGATAATTTCTAAGTTCTCCCCACTAAAGAAGTAGTGCATCACGTACTCGCTCGTACCATAACCGACAAACTCCAGATTGCCTACTTCCATCGCTCGATCTACAGAGACTTGTAAAAATTTCAATGTCGATCGCAAAGAGTTTTTAATGAAGTGAACGTGAGAACCATACACTTTTAACACATGCGGATAAAGCGTTTTATCGTTGAATTGCTCTAACACCTTTAAAGATAACTGTCCAAATTCATATCCGGTATCGATGTTGTCAAATATTGCCGCGCTCATAAACCCAAACAGACAGTAAGCAAACGATGATGGTATCCAGTTGCCATACTCAACGGAAAGCTGAGTCATAGTTAACATCATCGGTATAAATAATTGCGGTCTGGCAATGTAAACAGGACCCGGCATGGTGTTGAGTATTTCTATTGCTGCTTGTTTGTTAGCATCGCTCATCACAGGTAGATTAGCTAGTGCTGCCACATCATTTGGTTGAAACACAAGTTTCTGTTGAAGTTGGGCAATGTAACTTTCAATTTCTGCGTCAACAGTAGGAATGCGGACATCTAATAGCAATAAAGCTTTTAATGCGGTTTCGATTGAGGCAGCCGAATTGCCTTGAGCAATTTCCAGTTTAATTTGTAGTTTGTAGATACGGATGCGGTCTAAAAGTGTTTTCGTATGGGGCAATGCGGAATTTATCAGAGATTGCGATCGCCCAAAATTAGCGTTAATACACTCAACATCAATCGCACCCTCATACAGTGATAATGTTAAATCATACTGCTGTTCCCAGCAGTCATTTGCTAAAAGCTCTAATCCCAAATTAAAATAACGGGCAGACGGTTCGTAAGCGATCGCTGATGAAGCTTTTTGACCGGCGATTAAATTCAGTGCTGCTAACTGATTTATTTGTTCATCGCTAATTAAATCTTTGCCGTCATTTAAGTGATTAACTAACTCAAAAATGTTTTCTTTTTGTTCTGATGGTGATTGACTTTGTAAAAGTCTTTGACCGATTTTTAGATGAGTTGCTTTACGTTCTACTTCGGGAATCAGCGCTTCTGCGGCTTGTTGAACTCGGTCGTGCAAAAATTGATAGTTAATAATATGCTCATCGAGAGCGATCGCGGCAGTTTCTTCCCCAACAAACAAGGGAATTTTGTAAGCATTATTTAAAGGTATAATTAATCCGGCTTGCATCGCTGACCAAATTTCTTGAGCCGTCTGGGATACGGTTTTTTGCGATATAATCGCAAGCGTTTCTAAATCAAAGCGATAACCAATACAAGCAGCAAACTTTAGGAGTGTTTGTGTAGTTTTTGGTAATTTTTCAATTTTCTTAACCATTAACTCAATCACATTATCTGTCACCCCCACAGTTTTAATTTGAGTTAAATTCCACGTCCACCGAGCGGTTGCAAAATCAAATTTAATTAGATTCCTTTGCGCCAGAGATTGCAATAATTGAGTTAAAAAGAAGGGATTACCGTCTGTTTTGTTGTAGAGTAATGTTGCTAACTTGGTTGAGGTTTCTGTTTCTTGTAAGGTATCCGCGACTAATTGTTTAACGCTCTCAAGTGATAGCGGTTTGAGGACAATTTGATTGACTGTTGCCCCTGTCTCTTGCAATTGGGTTATTGTTTGAATTAGAGGATGTGCCGCACTCACTTCATTATCGCGATACGCACCTAATAGCAATAAATAGCCGATATTGGCATCGTTGATTAAGGCTTGAATGAACTTTAAAGACGCAGAATCTGCCCATTGCAAATCATCTAAAAATAATACCAAGGGATGTTCTTTTTGGGCAAAGACGTTAATAAAAGCTTGAAAGACGCGATTAAATCTCGCTTGAGTTTCTGTGGCTCCTAGTGTTGGTACAGGTGGTTGCGATCCAATTAGTAATTCGACTTCCGGAATTACTTCAATTATCACTTGAGCGTTTGTTCCTAAAGCTGACCGCAGTTTCGTTTTCCAGACTTCGAGACTGGCAGCACTTTCAGCTAACAATTGCTGCATCAACATCCGAAATGCTTGAATCAATGAAGCGTAGGGAATATCTCGTTGAAATTGGTCGAATTTACCGACAATAAAATAACCCCGCTGTTGCAGAATTGGTTTGTAAATTTCGTTTACTAAAGAAGATTTACCAATGCCAGAATAGCCACTGACAAGTAACAGTTCAATTTTGGATTTTAGATTTTGGATTTTGGATTGTTTATTTTGAGATAAATTTGAAGGCTGGTTTTCTTCGTATGTGTTATCTGTATTCTCAACTTTTGCTATGCGAGTAAACGCTTGCATCAGTGTGACAACTTCTGCTTCGCGTCCATACAGCTTTTGGGGAATAAGTAAATGTCCGGAAGTATCATGTTGAGCGATCGCAAATTCTTTAATTTCCCCGATTGTAGTTAACTGTGTTAAAGCTGTTTCTAAATCCTTTTTGACTCCAAAAGCACTTTGATAGCGGTCTTCCGCGTTTTTTGCCAGCAACTTCATGATAATATTTGAAATCACAACCGGAATATCTTGCCGCACTTGATGCGGTAGAATCGGTTGTTTGGCAATGTGAGCGTGAATTAGTTCTAAGGGGTCGTCAGATTGAAACGGCAAACGCAGCGTCAGCAACTCGTAAAATGTTACTCCTAAAGCGTACAAATCGCTGCGGTAATCAATTGCTCGATTCATCCGTCCGGTTTGCTCTGGAGAAAGATAGTTTAAGCTACCTTCTAGTAAACTAGGTGGACTCAAAAGCGGATTTTCTTTAGAAAGACGCGAAGCGATACTAAAGTCAATAATTTTAACTTGGCGATGCGAATTAATCAGAATATTTTTTGGTTTAATATCTTTATGAATAATTTGATGTTGATGAATTTCACCTAATATAGATGCAATTTGAATCGCAATTTCTAGCCAATCAGTTAAAGTGATTTTCAAAGGCACAAATGTCTTGATATCGCTGCCAAAATCTTCTAAAATGAGTGCGAATCGTTTTTGATATTGTTCTAATTTATAAGGTTTAATTACACCTTCTAGCGGCAAATTATTGAGGATTTCATATTCAAGCTTGAGTCGAGCGGTTTCTTCGACGGTTGGAAACTCAGCTTTGAGTGTTTTAATCACGACTGTTTTTTGATCGCACTCGCGAATGCTTCGATAAACAAAAGTGCGATCGCCATTGTGAAGAATTGTGCCGACAGTATAACCAGGAAGCGCAGACATCATATTCTGGTTTTTATAGATTGGTTAGTTGTTAGTGGATAGTGGATAGTGGGCATTGGGCATGGGGCATGGGGCATAGGGCATAGGGCATGGAAAAAATCTCTCATTGCCCATTACCCATTGCCCATTAAACAATTGCCCATTACCCATTACCCATTCCCCATTACCAATTACCCATTCTCAATTCCCAATGCCCCATGCCCCATGCCCACTATCCACTATCCACTAACTCTGCTGTTGTGGAACTTGTGAAATTCCCGCCAATTCCTTTTCTTTATCTTGTCTGCGCTTTTTGGCGTAAAGTTGAATAGTAGCTACCATTGCAATAATCATTGCCACAATTACCCAAACAGTAATATCTGTCGGTAGACTATCTTTAAATATAGCCAGTAATACAATCACGACTAACATCAAGCTGGGTGCTTCATTCAAAGCGCGTAACTGTTTGCTACTCCAGCGACACTCATCAACTGCTAACTGCTTCATTAGCCTTTTGCAATAATGATGATAGCCGAGTAAAAGAGCCACAAATCCTAGTTTGACATGCAACCAAGTTTGTTTTAAAACTTCTGGTTCAGTAGTTAATAAACCGATTGCCATTGCTACGGTTAACAACATTCCTGGAGTAGTGATGATGCTGTAAAGCCGTTTTTCCATTATCTGATACTGATTTTTCAGTATCGTGCGTGCTGGTTCTGGTTCTTCGTTGGCTTCGACGTGATAGATAAAAAGACGTACTAGATAAAATAATCCAGCAAACCAGACTACAATGCCGATAATGTGAAACGCTTTAAACCATGAATAAGCCATGAATTTTATTCTCCATTTAGCTTGACAAATCACTGAAAAAAAATACGTAGTCAGCGATGAGAGCGCTTATTTTGAGCACTAAAGTGCTCACTACGAGACTTTCTTCTATTCTGACTTATCATCTGTACGCCGTACAAAAGGCAAAAGGTCTTCTAAAATCGTCTCATGATAATGTTCTTGCGGATAATGCCCAACGTTATTAAGTTTTATTAATTCGGCATTCGCTACAGAATCGGCAAACTTTTGCGCCATATCCACAGACAGCCAAGGGTCAATCATTCCCCATTGAATTAAAATTGGTTTTTGCCATTCTTTAAAGCCAGATTCGATTTCGGTCATGGCTGGCTGAAGTTGTAAATTGCGGATAGTTGATAAAAGTCCTCGTCCAGAAGAGGAACTTTTCAAATATGGCTTTCGATAAACATCTAAATCTTTCTCTTCGATGACGTAACGACAACCACCTTCTAAAGTTCTATCAACTAATAAAGGGTCTTGGGTCATCATTTCACCTGCTAAAGGTAAACCCATTTGTTGAATTTTCCAAGGTAATTTGGCAGCGCTGGTAATTGGGGTATTGATGATAGCTATGTTGGCAATTTGTTCTGGATGTCGCAAAGCATATTGTAAGCCTACAGAACCTAAAAATCCTTGGACAACTAAAGAAAAACGTTGTAGTTCTAAAGCTTGGATAAATTCTGATAAAGCTGTGATAAATGCATCTGGGGTGTAAGCAAAGTCTCTTTTTTCAGGTTTGGATGAAAAACCATAGCCAATCCAATCTGGTGCGATCGCTCTTGTACCCTGTTTCGCTAAAGCTGGTAAAATGTTACGCCAACTGTAACTTTGTGACGGTAAGCCGTGTAGCAATAATACAGGCAATAAGTCTGTTTGACCAATCGGTTCAGCTTCGCGGTAAAACCATTCAAGGGAATTTACGGTTATTTTATGTTCTTGTATTGACATGAGAAAAAGTCTCACGCAAAGGCGCGAAGACGCAAAGTAGTTTTTATTAAGATTAGGGATCGTTGGAAATAATCATCTCACGAATTGCGTGTGCTGTTGCGGGTGCTAATAAAACGCCGTTGCGATAGTGTCCGGTGGCGAGGAGAATGTTATTAAAGCCTGGTAGTTTGCCTATGATTGGTGCGGGTCGTTTTTCGGGACGGGGACGCAATCCCGACCAGGTGCGGTTAATTGTGGCTGATGTTAATTCGGGACAAAAGGCGATCGCACCAGTTAAAACTTGCTTCAATAGTTCTTCGTCAGGTGGTATTTCATGGGTATCATTGGGAAATTCTACCGTTGCGCCTATCCAATAATCGCCGTTACGTACAGGGACAATGTGAATATCATCGCCTGTAATTACTGGTTGAAAGTCGCGATCGCCTAAAGGATGTTTTAAGCTTACTTGCAAAGCTTGTCCCAACACAGGGCGAATATCAATCATTTGGTTTAATTGTGCTGTCAAAAGTGACGAACCCAATCCAGCGGCAATTACAAACCAATCAGCGGTAATTTTACCTTCTGTCGTCTCAAGTTGATTGCATGAATTCGCGGCGGTTCGCGCGGAAGTTGAAGTTCCGTTGACAGTAACGCCAAATTTAAAAGTAACGCCGTTGCGTTGAGATGCATCAACTAAAGCTAAAGTTAAAGCTGTTGGGTCAAGTTGGCGGTCTTGGGGAGAATAAACAGCACCAGTAATATTATCGTTATTTACCTGCGGACAGACTAACTTTAATTTTGCCACGTCCCAAACTTCTAATTTCCAGTTTTGAGAAGAGCGAATTTCCGCTAGCTTTTGCCAAGCGGCTTTATTATCTTCTTGCAAACAAAGACTGAGAATTCCTTGACGATTAAAAGGGATTTTGCGATTTGTGATCGCTTCTAGTTCCGGAATTAAAGTTTCATAACGTTGAATACTAGAAGAGCGCATTCGCCAAGCATTACCCTTAATTTTATGGCTAATCGCACCCATCAAAACGCCTAATGCTGCCCCTGTCGAGGCTTGGGCGGGTGGTTGTTTGTCGATGACAGTGATTTTGAGGTCTTGAACTTGACTGAGTTCATAGGCGATCGCCGCCCCAACAATACCACAACCGATAATGACTGCATGACTCATTGCTTTTTGGGGAGATGGGGAGTGGGGAGTGGGGAGTGGGGAGTGAGGAGTGGGGGGGATGGGGGGATGGGGAGAGGGGGGGATGGGGGGATGGGGAGACAAGGAAGACAAGGGAGACAAAAAGACAAACTCCCCTGCAAAGTGCCCCCTGCAAAGTGCCCCCTGCACTCCTGCACTCCCCCACTTTCCCACTCCTCCACTCCTGCACTCCCCCACTCCTCCTTAAGCCTAACTTTCTTGTGGCTTGTTGCTTTGCGGTAACAATTGTAAGAAATTGTCAATGTCAGCAAAAGCGGCTTTATTGTTGCTTAAAGCTAGTTGAGAGTTGCGATCGGCTGCGGCTCGATCTATTTTTAGCAGGTGGTTAAATAAATCTCGCGTTATCTGACGTGCTTGGGGTTGGTCTTTAGGTAGCAGGTTGGAAGTAATGTAACTCATGTTCAGCTTCGCGGATGTCATCGGACCGTGGATAAAATTACCCACATCGATCCAATCATTTCTTCGGATCAGCTTTTGCAGTTCAGCTGAGCGATCGCGTACAGAAAGAATATCAGGAACATATTCCTGAATTTTCTCTAACTGAGCCGTAGTATAGGTTGGAGGTGCAGTAGCGACAGTCGGACCGCCACAACTAATCAGGAATGTTGCCAAAATTACCAGAATCAATGACAATATCGAGCGTTGACGCGCCATATACTCAATTTTTTGGTGTGTCTATTAACAGTGTCATTTTAGATCGCTAGGGTAATTTATCGTTCTCGCTAGCGAGAGTTTTTTTGCGATGTTGGGGAATTGGGCATGGGGCATGGGGCATTGGGCATGGGGCATTGGGCATGGGGCATTGGTGTTTAAGTGTAGAACGAGACATTCCCAGTTAAAAGCTTAAAGTTTCGTGTTCCGGACTCGGAGTTTCATGTTCAGAACTCGAAGTTTCATGTTCAGAACTCAAAATTTCATGTTCAGAACTCGAAGTTTCATCTTCAGAAGCTGAAGTTTCATGTTCATAAGCTGAAGTTTCATGTTCAGAACTCGAAGTTTCATGTTCAGAAGCTGAAGTTTCATGTTCAGAACTCGAAGTTTCATGTTTTCCTTCTCGTTTCCTTGCTCTGCCAGTAAATGTAGTTCTTGGAAAACTGCTGCCTCCATTACTAACAGTCGAGGCAGCAGCCCACTAAATGCGTTCCCATTCCCCATTACCCATTACCCATTCCCCATGCCCCATTCCCCATGCCCCATGCCCCATGCCCCATGCCCCATTGCCCCAACATGGCAAAATACTTGCCAAGATGGATTTATACTATGCGTGATTTTTCTGTTTTGAATTTCAATTGCTAACAATGCCAATATTTCCTAAACTGCGTCCATACATTCTTATAGGCTTGTTCCTCAGCCTTTTTCTCAGTCTAGATTTTTTTTCAGACAATTTTACCAAAGCGGCAACGCCAACTACAGCTGCACCTGTATCGGGTTCAGCACTGACCCAAGGGGTGACAAAAACGGTATTAGATAACGGTTTAACCGTGCTAACCAAAGAAATCCATACTGCACCAGTGGTCAGCGTGCAGGTTTGGTATAAAGTTGGTTCACGCAATGAGGGGACGGGGGAAAATGGTATCTCCCACCAGCTAGAACATTTAATGTTTAAAGGCACTTCTACCCGTCCAGTCCAGTTTGGGCGGCTGTTTAGTGCTTTGGGTAGTCAATCTAATGCTTTTACCAGCTATGACGAAACTGCTTACTATGGTACGGTGCAGCGAGACAAACTCGAAGCACTGCTGACCTTAGAAGCCGATCGCATGGAAGGTGCTTTAATTGGAGCTGACCAACTGACGAGCGAAAAGCGCGTAGTAATTTCTGAACTACAAGGATACGAAAATTCACCTAGCTACCGTCTCGGTCGAGCGGTGTTGCGGGCTGCTTTCCCGAATCGAACTTATGGCTTACCTGTAGGAGGCACAAAAGCCGATGTCGAGAAATTCACGCTCTCGCAGGTGCGGAATTATTACCAAACCTTCTACAGTCCAGATAATGCCACATTAGTAGTTACAGGCGATTTTACCACCGCACCAACGCTGAAAGTTGTCAAAGACACTTTCGGCAAGGTTCCCAAACGAGCCAAAACAGTTCCGCCAAAAGGTTCTGTATCTGTACCTTCTAATACTCCTGCGAAAAAAGAGCCAATCGTCCTGAAAGAACCGGGAAGCGCGGCACTGCTGCAAGTTGTCTATCCCTTACCAGATGTCAAGCATCCCGATGTCGCGGCGATTGATTTGATGGATGGTATTCTTACAGGCGGTCGTAGTTCTCGACTTTACCAAGATTTGGTAGAATCCGGATTAGCCAGTTCAGTTAGTGCGAGTGCAGCAGAATTAATTGAACCAGGTTGGTATGAAATTAATGCTACAGCCGCACCCGGTCAAGAATTATCGCGCATTTCTTCGGTGTTGCAACAATCGCTGACGAAATTGCAACAGCAGCCAGTCACCAATGAAGAATTGAATAGAGCAAAGACGCAATTACAAGCTTCTTTTATACTGAATAATCAGGATATCACCAGTCAGGCAAATCAACTGGGGTATAATCAAACCGTCGCCGGAGATTATCGTTTTATTGAGGGGTATCTCGCAGCGATCGCCAAAGTTACACCAGCTGATGTCCAAAAAGCAGCGAAAACTTACCTCGATCCGGCTAAACAAACCATCGGCTTTTTTGAACCTACCCAAGCAGATGGTAAACCAGGAACTTCCAATGCAGGTTCTGGTCGCACTGCCGAGAACTTCAGCCCAGGTAAACCGGTAGACCCAGCAGAACTTGCCAAATATCTTCCTCCTGCCACATCAGCCACCACTGCTAGCAAACAATCGCTACCAGAACAGTTTACTCTGGCGAATGGAATGCGGGTTCTTTTGTTAAGCGATCGCAGTTTTCCCTCGATAAACCTCACCGGACAAATTGACGCTGGTGCTGAATTTGACAACATTCCCAAAGCTGGACTAGCGAGTTTGACTGCTGGTAACTTAATGAATGGCACGAAAAGCAAAAATGCTCTCACGCTGGCGAAATCCTTAGAAGATAAAGGAGCCAGTTTAGGTTTTAGTGCTATCCGTGAAGGTGTCGGTATTGGTGGTCAAGGTTTGTCCGCAAATCTGCCGATATTGATAGAAACTCTGGCAGACGTAGTACAAAATGCTACTTTCCCGGCAGACCAACTCGAACTCAGTCGGCGACGGTCATTAATCGGGTTGAAAGCACAGCTAGATGACCCCCGTGGACTGGGACGAAGAATTTTTCAGCAAGCAATTTACCCCGAAAATCATCCGTTCTACAGCTTTCCCACAGAAGAAAGTTTGAAGAATATTACTCGCGATGATTTGGTTCGCTTTTATCAACAACATTATCGACCGGATACAACAACGTTAGCGATGGTGGGTGACTTTGAACCAGCGAAGGTGAAAGCTTTACTAAATCAAGCTTTTGGTAAATGGCAAGCAAAAGGTAAAGCACCGATTTTGAATCTGACCTCAGTACCGTTGCCGCAAAGTCAGACACGTTTAAATAAAGTAATTCCCGGTAAGGCAGAGGCAGTTACTTATATAGGCTACAACGGCATCTCGCGTAAAGACCCTCGTTTTTATGCTGTTTCGGTACTAAATCAGATTTTAGGTGGTGATACCTTGTCTAGCCGCTTGGGTACGGAAGTACGCGATCGCCAAGGTTTAACTTACGGTATTTATAGTGCTTTTGCTGCTGGAGTTAATCCCGGTCCATTCTTAATTCAGATGCAGACTTCTCCGCAAGATGCGAATAAAGCGATCGCTAGCGCTGTTGCTTTACTCAAACAAGTCCGAGAACAAGGAGTCACAGAAGCTGAATTAAACTCAGCAAAACGCTCAATTACCAACAGCTATCCCGTAGATTTGGCAAATCCCAGCGATGTCGCTACTATCATTTTAGACAATTCCGTTTACGGGCTTTCACCTACAGAAATTCGAGAATTTCCTAACCGCATTCAAGCCGTAACGATGACTCAAGTACAGCAAGTAATCAAAGACCTAATTAATCCTGACAAACTGGTGATTGTCACAGCTGGACCCAATGGGTAATGGGGAATGGGGAATGGGGAATGGGTAATGGGGGAATAGGTAATAGAAAGAAATTGTCCCCATCTGCCCATCTTCCACTCCCCCACTCCCCCACTCCCCCACTCCCCTACGCAGGATTGTCACAAGATTGTCACTCAACTTTCATATCGCCTGATTAAGCTAGTATTAACGAAAACATTGCTTTCGTCCTCACACTATACCGTTGCTCTCTTGTTAAGTAAATAACAAGAGAGTTTTTTTGTGTCCAAAGTAACCATGTTACTGCTATAAAAAGAAGGAAAGATATTTATGGTGATTAATTGCCATAAATATCGCCTAATTTTTCGCTCTTTCCTTATTTTCAAAATAATACTCCTCAGATTCCGTAATCCGTGTTGAATTGTTTGAACTTATTCTGTAGCAAAAAAATATCTAGCATAGAATTCAATCTTGATGTCTACTGCAATTAAATGTCCTACCAATCGACCAACCTTGCAATTAGGTGCAAGTAGTCAATTTGTCAAAGAAATGCAAAAAGCATTAAACCAGCGGCTTGCAGAACTCGATACTTTATCAGATTATCCTCTACAAGTTCTTGTCACAAGTCACTTTGAAGAACAAACTCAAGATGCTGTTAAATATTTTCAGTGTCTTACCTTCCTGAAAACAGATGGTATTGTCGGAAAAAATACCTGGGCATATTTGTGTGAAGGTGCAAATAGTCTGCCAGAGTTAACTCAAGGAAGTAGCGGTTCCCTGGTGAAAGCAGTTCAGCACGCACTGAAAAATGGTAAATATTATTCTGGTGAAGTCGATGGCATCTTTGACGCGAAAACAACTGAAGCAATACAAGCTTTTCAGGCATCACGCTATCAACAACCCAATGGCATCATTGGATATCGGACATGGAATGCTTTAAGTAGATTTGATGCCCATATCTCTCACTGTATTATTGATACTTTTGATTAATTTGAGAAACCGGGTTTCTTAAAGAAACCCGGTTTCTCTATATTTATTTCTCCATAAAAACTAAATCTTCAGGTTGAACAGTTAATTTGATATTTTGACCATCGACTTTCACCACAAAATCAAATCCTGTAACATGACTATCTGGAAGAATTATCACTTTATCTTTCTTAGATTCCAGAAAGCTGATAAATCCGTCTAGAGCTACACTACCATCATTAATAGCGAGATAATCAAGCAGCCGACGAAACAGTTTTGGTAAAATAACAACTTTGTCGGTGATAGTTTCTAACTCTTCCAAGAGAAAACCTTTATTAGTTTTATCTGATGCCCATAAACCCTTTTTATCAGTACGAGCTTTTTCAGTGACAGCAATCAATTGCTTGCGGATATCAGGATATAACTTGGAGTAAAAGGTAGGGTAAACTAATCCTTTAGCTAAAAGATGATAATTTGCGCTTTTTTTTAGTAAAGATTTTTCTAAATAGATGCTGCTGCCATCTTCTTGTTCTGAATCACCTTTAAAAACAAAAGCAACAGCTCTGCCATAGGTGTCTGCAAAACGGGTGAGGATGAAACCAGGTACTTCTTCGGGTTCTGCGGCAGTAATTACTTGATTGGAACCACGGGTAACGTTTTGAAATCCCAAAAATTTTAACAGTTCGCCGGCAGCAGCATCAGCAAATTCCGCAGGCTGGTGCTGTATGCCTATACTACCCATTTTCGGGCGATAATGTGTTTCCAGAGCATCAATGCTATCCAAACGCAGCTGGGCACCTCCTGAGCGGTTGGTGCTGACTGGTGTCTGCAATTTCTTCCACAATTCGGGGTTTTGCGGATAAAAGCGGATAGAATCGCCATCAGGTGCAGTTTTTACGATTCTGAAGTTGCCTTGGATCGGCGTCATTGTCATTTGTTGAGTTCCTTTGATGAAGATGAATTACAACAGTTAGTTTTACAGTAATTTTGCATACTCGTGTAGTAAGCGCTGTACTCGCTTCCACAAAGCGCTGAAGCGCTTACTACGAATTCCTCAAGGATCGCCAAAAATAATTGCTCGCGGATCTCATTCTTTAGTTAAACTTATGTTAAGCAAACGTCCAGTTTGCTCCTCACAGAACACTTCTGCTCTCTTGTCGGGTAACTATCAAGAGGGCTTTTTTTATCTAAAGGAGACAGGGGAACAGGGGGACAGGGAGAATAATTAATTCTTGTTTCCCTCACTCCTCCACTCCCCCACTCCTCCACTCCCCCACTCCTCCACTCCCCCACTCCTCCACTCCCCCACTCCTCCACTCCCCCACTCCTCCACTCCCCATTACCACCAAAAAAGAGTTACCCTAATGGCGGCTAAAATTGCATCTACCAAAAAATGAAGAAACGCATAGCTTTACTATTTACGGTGCTGTTTGCGGCAATGGTGGCAATTAGCATCGTTACGAGTTACAGCAATCCTCTACAAGCTTCGTCTGTGGGGAAAGATACGCTGACGTTGATTACTTCACCTGATTATCCTCCCTATGAGTATTACGACACTCAGGGAGGAGAACGGAAAATCGTTGGCTTTGATGTTGATATTGCTCGGGCGATCGCCAAAGAACTAAAATTTAAACTCAAGGTGATGGAGTCGGATTTCAACGGTTTAATTCCCGCACTGCAAGCAAATCGGGCTGATTTTGTCATGGCTGGGATGACTCCGACTCCAGAACGCAAGAAAAACGCTGATTTCTCGATTATCTATTACGAAGCCAAAGATACGATTGTCGCGCCGAAAAATAGCAACCTGAAGCAACCGCAAGACCTTGCAGGTAAAACAGTCGGCGTGCAATTGGGGACAATTCAGGAAACAAATGCGAAGAAAATTGCCCAAAAAGTTACAGGTATCCAGTTAAAACAACTCAACAAAGTGCCGGAAGCAATTCAAGAGATAAAATCGCGGCGAATTGATGCGGCTATTGTTGAGGATACCGTTGCCAAGGGATTCGCGCAAGCTAATCCAGATTTAGAATTTAATCCGATTCCTTCAGAAGAGGGAAGTGGATCGGCGATCGCTTTCCCGAAAAACTCTGCTTTAGTTGAACCTTTCAACAAAGTTCTTCAGCAAATGAAGGATAAAGGTGAAATACAACAATTAGCAACCAAGTGGTTTTCACAAAACACCGCCGCATCCTCATCAGCACCCGCACCCAAAACCGGACTGAATCTCGACTTTAGCAGAATCCTTCCCGACATTCCCTTTATTCTTCAGGGAATACCATTAACTCTTTTGTTCACTTTATTATCAGTATTTTTAGGTTTAATTTGGGGAACTGTATTATCCTTATTTAAAATTGCCGACATCAAGCCACTGACTTTATTTGCTAATGCTTACACCTCTATATTTCGAGGCACTCCGCTGCTTTTACAATTGGCTTTAGTTTACTACGCAACGCCTCAACTCACGGGTTATGATATTTCCGCATTGCAAGCGGGTGTGCTAACTTTTACCCTCAACTCTGGCGCGTACATGTCAGAAACTATTCGCGGAGGAATTCAAGCAGTAGATAAAGGACAAAGTGAAGCAGCGATGTCAATGGGTGTTTCTTACTGGTTGATGATGTGGGATGTAATTTTACCTCAAGCTTTAAAGAACATTTTACCAGCTTTGGTGAATGAAACTATCGGACTATTAAAAGATTCGGCGTTGGTGTCAACAATTGGTGTGGTGGAAATTTTACGCAGCGCTCAAATTATCGGCGCAAATAAATATATCTACTTTGAGCCGTTGTTGTTTGCAGGTTTAATTTACTATGTTTTAGTCATGGGTTTGACATTTGCTGCTTCTGCTTTAGAAACAAGATTAAGGCGAAGTGAATAATGGTAATTGGGCATGGGGCATTGGGCATGGGGCATGGGGCATGGGGCATTGGGCATGGGGCATCGTCCAAGTGGGCATCGGGTATGGGAAAAAGATTTGACTTTATTCTCACGTTCCGATTGCCCAATGCCCATTGCCCAATGCCAATGCCCAATGCCTAATGCCCATTGCCCAATGCCCAATGCCCATTGCCCAATTACCAATGCCCAATGCCCAATGCCCAATGCCCTAATAATATGAATCAAGTTGTAATTCGCACGGAATTTTTGTGTAAGTCTTTTGGTAAACTCGATGTCCTCAAAGATATTTCCACAGAGATTTATCAAGGTGAAGTAGTCGCTATTCTTGGTCCTTCGGGTTCGGGTAAGTCTACTTTTCTCCGATGTATGAATTTGCTGGAACGTCCGACGAAAGGACGAGTTTACTTTTATGAACAAGAAATCACCAACTCGAAAACAAACATTCTCAAAGTTCGCTCTTCTTTAGTAATGGTGTTTCAACACTTTAATTTGTTTCCTCACATGACGGTGCTGCAAAATGTCACTTATGCACCGATTAAAGTGAAAAAAGTTGATAAGCAACAAGCAAAACAAAAAGGGTTAGAGTTACTTAGTAAAGTCGGTTTGGCAGAAAAAGCCGATGTTTACCCATCTAAATTATCTGGAGGACAAAAACAACGAGTTGCGATCGCTCGCGCATTAGCGATGGAACCGCAGATGATTTTGTTCGATGAACCAACCTCAGCTTTAGATCCAGAAATGGTCAAAGATGTATTGGACGTGATGAAAGGTTTAGCACAATCAGAAATCACGATGGCGATTGTGACTCATGAAATGGGATTCGCTAGAGAAGTAGCCAGTCGAATTATGTTTCTCGACCGAGGAACTCTCGCAGAAGATACCACACCCAGCGAATTTTTCTCAAATCCGCAATGCGATCGCGCAAAGCAATTTCTCGAAAAAATGCTGTAATCTTTTTTGTGGCGCAAACAAAGTAAACTATTAATTATAGGACTTACGCAAAAACTCTCTCGCTCCTCTTATTCCTTCGTGTCCTTCGTGCCTTCGTGGTTCGTTAAATTAATTTAATCGCCAAACATCGATTTTCACCAATCCGCTCTCGACAGCTCACATTAAATTCTAATCTGAGAATAGAGAAATGAAATCCACCTCACCAGATCAATCAATTCCTCATGCAGAACTTATTTTACCACCACTGACAAAAGCAACAATTCAACGAGCAAAAGAGGGTGTTGCTTACGCACGCAACGATCGCGCTAATGGTGCGATCGCCGAAGCGTTACTCTCAGCAGAAGGTGGTGCAGAGGAGAAAATCAGCGGTGAGGTGCGACGAAAACTGTTGCGAACTATAATTCACGCTCTTTTTCAAATTAAAGTTGAATTTCCCGAACGCATTCCTCAAACACCCGCGCTGATTGCCGCTAATCATCTCAACCACATCGATCCATTTCTCCTACTATCAGAGTTGCCTGCAAACCCCTATTACCATATTTTGGGCGATGCCCGCACACTTTACAACAACTGGTGGAAACGTTTAATTATGCGTTTAGCTAAAGGAGTTATTCCCCTAGAACGCATTTGGAAAGAAGAAGTTGCAGTGATTTCAGGTGCAAAAGCAGGACGTTCAGATTTAGCTCAATTGGCAGATGATATTCAACAATATGTCCCTCAAGGCAATTCTATAGAGACACTGCGACGCCTAGATCGCATCGTCCAAGGCATTTTTGCTTGTGGAGATGGAATTATTCTGTTTCCAGAGGGGAGACTTGGCAGCGTTGAAGGTGAATTGCAACTACCCCTCAAGCGTGGTGCGGCAATTTATGCTTTGCGTTCTGGCGTGCCGATTTTACCTGTAGCGCTCATCGGTAGTCAAGATTTGTATTTGAGAAAAGAATTAACTCTGCGTTTTGGTGAAGCGTTAATTTTTCCCCAATCTCATCGACCAAAGTCGAAAGAAATACAAGCTGTCTTGGATGAATTGCAAGCAGCGCTGCTTGCTTTGTTGCCAAAAGATTATCATGAACCAGAAGAACCAAAGTTATTACGTCACTTTTTGAATCGAATGTTTTGGTGATAAGGGGGAATGGGCATTGGGCATTGGGCATTGGGCATTGGGCATTGGGCATTGGGCATTGGGCAATGGGCATTGGGCATTGGGCAATGGGCAATGGGCAATGGGCAATGGGCATTGGGCAATGGGCATTGGGCAATCGGAACGTGAGAATAAAGTCAAATCTTTTTCCCATACCCGATGCCCACTTGGACGATGCCCACTTGGACGATGCCCCATGCCCAATGCCCCATGCCCCATGCCCCATGCCCAAATGTTTTATCTTTTACAGCCAATATCTTCTAGTAATCGGGCAATTAATGCTGTCCAGCCGGTTTGGTGATTTGCTCCTAAACCGTGCCCAGAATCGCCACAGAAGTACTCGTGATAGAGAATTAAGTCGCGCCAATGAGGATCGTTAGCAAAGTATTGATTATTACCCTGCCAAGGGCAGCGTCCTTGCCCGTCAGGAATAAATATCTGGGTTAATCGCTTTTGTAGTTCGTCCGCTACTTGTGAGAGGTTCATCATTTGTCCGGAATTTGTGGGACATTCAACTTTTAAGGAGTCGCCGTAAAAGTGGTAATAACGTTCTAAAGCTTCAATAAGCAGGTAATTTAAGGGAAACCAAATTGGTCCGCGCCAATTGGAATTGCCCCCGAAAAAGTTGCTGTTAGATTCTCCCGGAAGGTACTTGACACAATACTCTTGATGGTCAATTTTCAAGAAATAAGGATGATCTAAATGATAGCGAGACAGTGAGCGAATGCCATATTTAGAGAGAAATTCGGTTTCATCTAGCAAGTAGCGCAGCACTCTTTCTAAACGTTCTTGAGATGGAATGGCTAACAACATGCGTCCATGATCCCGCGCTTTTTTCATGCAGGAAATGTGCTGAGTTACGTCCTTGCGATTTTTGAGAAACCACTGCATTCGTTTAGAAAATCCTAGCAGACGTTCGATTAAGTGAAAATCGATAGTTTCTACAGCAAAAAATAGCACAAGTCCGACAAGCGATCGCACTTTCAATGGTATACATTTATCATCCATCTCAAGCTGATCGTAATAAAATCCGTCTTCTTCGTCCCACAATCCAGTTCCACCGAGTCGATTCATTGCATCAGATATGGCGATAAAATGTTCAAAAAACTTCGATGCAATATCTTCATAAGCGGGGTCTTCATCAGCTAATTCCAGCGCCATTGCCAGCATGGTTAAGCAGTAAAATGCCATCCAAGCGGTGCCGTCTGCTTGTTGAAGATTTCCTCCAGTGGGTAGCGGTTTGGATCGATCGAAAACTCCGATATTATCCATCCCCAAAAAGCCGCCGGAAAAGATATTTTTCCCGGTAGAATCTTTGCGGTTCACCCACCAAGTAAAGTTTACCAACAATTTTTGGAAGACACGCGCTAAAAAAACGCGATCGCGTTCTCCCTTACAAGCAGTAATTTTATAAACACGCCAACAAGCCCAAGGCAATACTGGCGGATTTGTCGCCGAAAAGTCAAATTCGTAAGCTGGTATTTGTCCGTTGGGATGCATATACCATTCCCGCAGAAACAAAATTAGCTGCTGTTTGGCAAACTCTGGATCGATTTTGGCAAAAGCGACAATCTGAAAGGCTGAATCCCAACTTGCATACCAAGGATACTCCCATTTGTCGGGCATGGAAATAACATCGCGGTTGTAAAGTTCAGTCCAATCGACATTACGCCGATTTTTTGGCTTTGGTGGTGGAGGTTGTGCCGGATCGCCTTCTAACCACTGCTTCACACCATAATGATAAAATTGTTTTGACCACAGCAACCCTGCATAAGCTTGTCTGACTACTCGGTTTTCGTGTTCGCTAAGGTTGCAAGAAACGCGCTTTTGATAAAATTCTTCTGCCTCGTCGATGCGCTGTTGAAATATCCGCTCAAAGTCTTCATCAAATGGCTGTTGTGGTGCTTCGTCTTGGGCAAATAGCCGCAACCTGATTGTAACTTCTTCCTTTGCTGGTATTTCTAGGTGGTAGTGTGCGGCTGCTTTCGTGCCCACCATTTCCGGATTTACAGCATCTTTGATACCGCTGACAATATAATCGTGAAAAGCATCTTTAACGTAAGCGCTAGAATTTTCAGCCGCGTTAAACAACTTGACTGCGTTTGTCTCGTTGTCGGTAAACAAAAATTTGGGCGGTTCGCTACCTAAAAACGGTTCAACTGCAAGATGAAATTTGCCCAAAGTTTCCTGATCGAGCAAAAGTTCCCCATCTTTTTTATACTCGATGCAGGGTTTTGACCAATAACTCTCGCCCGTGCGACCCCAAGACCAAGTATTTTTAAACCAGATTGTGGGTAAAATGTCAAGTGTAGCCGCTTGGGATGCGCGATTGGCAACGGTGATTTTAATTAAGATATCGTTAGGACTGGCTTTAGCGTATTCCGCAAAAACGTCAAAGTAGCGATTTTCAGCAAAAATGCCTGTATCGATAAGTTCAAATTCTGATTCTGATTCGCTGCGATCGCGATTTTCGGCAATTAAGCGCGTGTAGGGAAACTCGCTTTGAGGATACTTATAATTAGCTTTGAAATAAGAATGAGTGGGTGTTGAGTCGAGGTAAAAATAATATTCTTTGACATCTTCCCCGTGATTTCCCTGACTGTTAGTCAACCCGAAAATGCGTTCTTTGAGAATTGGGTCGCATCCATTCCACAAAGCCAGGGCAAAACAAAGACGACCTTCGCGATCGCATATTCCCAAAAGTCCATCTTCCCCCCAACGATAAGCGCGACTGCGTGCTTGTTCGTGGGGAAAGTAATCCCAGTTAGAACCATCTTCCGAATAGTCTTCGCGCACAGTTCCCCACTGTCTTTCTGCTAAATACGGTCCCCAGCGCTTCCAATTTTTCTCTCGTCGTGCATCTTCCCCAAGGCGTATTTCTTCAGGATCAAGATTGTCGTTGGAGTTCATCGATTAAGTGGCAAATAATTGCTCTTGTTTCTCCAAGTTTGCTTCATCGTTGAGTGTTTTTGTATCTTGCGCGAGTATTAGAACTCGAAGTTTCAGGTTCTGAACACGAAGTTTCATGTTCTGAACTCGAAGTTTGAGCTTCTGAACTCGAAGTTTGAGCTTCTGAACTCGAAGTTTCATGTTCTGAACTCGAAGTTTCATGTTCAAAACGCGAAGTTTCAGGTTCAAAACGCGATCGGCGAGTCTTACTGCCAATAAAATGCGATCGCTATGCTTGAGCGTAAGTTTCAAGCTGTTTCAAATCATCTGAAGACCACCGTTAACCAGCAAGTAAGTACCTGTAATAAATCTTGCTTGTTCAGAAGCCATTAAAAGAATCGCACCTGCAACGTCTTCAGGCTGTCCATTTCTTCGCAACGGAACCATTTGAGCCATGTTGTCTTTCCACTCTTGGGGCATGAGCGCGCTGGTGTCTGTTTCGATTAGTCCAGGTGCGATAGCGTTAACTCGAATATTGTGGGGACCAAGTTCTAAAGCAAGACTTTTCACAAAGCCATCTAATCCCGACTTAGCTGTAGAGTGGGAAATAAAGCCTTCACTTGCATAACGTGCGGCGACAGAACTAACAGCAATGATACAGCCGCGTTTGTGTTCAATCATCGAGGGAACCACCGCTTTACAGGGATAAAAAGCGCCTTTAAGTTCCCCCAACAGTTTCGCTTCAAAGTCTTCCCATTTATGGTCAACAAAAGGAGCGATCGCAAAGGAAGCATTCGCATTTAAAATTAGAGTATCAATCGCCCCAAAAGCTTCTGTGACTTGCTTTACCAGCGATTCAACTTCCGACATTTGTGTAACATCGCCTTTAATGGCGATCGCTTTTCCGCCATTTGTGGTAATCTCGTCTACAACCTCTTGCGCTGCTGCTTCGCTGCTATAATAATTCACACCCACAGCCGCGCCATGACTTGCCAAAAGTTTCGCTGTAGCTGCACCAATGCCCCGACCTGCACCAGTAACAAGCACTACTCGGTCTTGCAGCAACTTAGTATCAGAAGATTGCTTTTGTGTTTGAGTATTTGCAGTCATGATGATTAATTTCTTTAAAAAAGAACGTAGTAAGCGCTGAAGCGCTTAAATAAAGCACGCTTCGTGCTTACTACAAATCTCACAAAAACTCTACAAACTGACTGATGCAGGCAAGAGTACGCTGTCAATTACATGGATAACTCCATTTTCAGTTTCGATATCAGGCTGAACGACTGTGGCATCATTCACCTTGACACCATTCGAGGCATCAATTTTGACATCTGAACCTTCAACCGTCGTCGCTTGACTGAGTTTAACGACATCAGCCGCCGTGACTTTGCCAGAAACCACATGATATTCTAGAATTTTTCTCAGGGTGAGGATATCTTGAAGTAGCGCTTCGACTGTTCCCGATGGCAACTTAGAAAAGGCATCATCATTTGGCGCGAAAACAGTGAATGGACCAGGACTCTTGAGAGTGTCTGCAAGACCAGCAGCCGTAACTGCCGTGACTAAGGTGGAGAAAGTCCCCGCACTCATAGCAGTATCAACAATATCAGGCATAATTTTGATGCTATTTGTGATAAATTGACAAAAAAAGTCAAACATCCTCTAGCCTATGTCTTAGGTAGATTTACACTCTCTACCGCTGGGAGGAAATAGCAAGGTTTTTTGTAATTGCTGCTACTGTTGGTCTAGACAATTCCGCCTGTAGCGCGGATATTTTGACCAGTCACCCACCCGGCATCATCAGATACCAGCAGAGAAACAACATTCGCAATATCATCAGGACGACCGAGGCGACCAAGTGGCGTTTGAGCAATCATTTGATTGACTTGCTCTTGTTCCAATACCAACCCATCAGTGTCAGTAACACCAGGGGCAACTGTATTAACTGTAATCTTGCGTGTCCCTAATTCTTTTGCCAGCCCCATACTAAATTGCTCAATCGCTGCTTTGCAACCAGCATAAGCACCGCCTGTGGCAATACTTTGTGATGTACCAGCGGAAGAAATGTTGACAATTCTCCCGTTATCTGCGATGTGATGTGCTGCTTGTTGCAGGGAAAAGTAAACTCCTCTGCTGATGTCGAACATCGAGTTATACTCGTCTTCGGTCATTTCTGCCGTGGGTTTAAAAATGTTCTTGCCGGCGGCGTTGTTAACGAGAATATCCAGCTTACCAAAGTAGTCAAGTGTCTTTTGGAAGAGATTGCGGACATCTTCAATTTTTCGCATGTCAACTTGGATAGCGATCGCATCCGTTCCATTAACTTTAATTGCGGAAACCACTTCTTCTGCTTTGTCTTTATTGCTGGCGTAAGTGACAACGACATTTGCACCATCACGTCCCAAGCGTTCCGCAATGGCTCGTCCAATACCGCGTGATGAACCTGTAACAATTGCGACTTTACCAGATAGAGAAGTCATATTCTAAAAATTTCCCTGACTAACAAATTGCTTGACTGTAGTCGGTTGGATGTGCGGATAACGAGCGTTATCAAGTTCGTCAAGTTTGCCTTTGCCCGATACCATCGTGTAGTGATACTGTTCGGGAATGTATTCAAGTGGGCAGAAGGCTTTCTGTTTTGTTTTAGCAATCCAGGCTTTTAAATCGTCCACACTTCCTAAGCGTTTTTCTACCAGTTTTTTACCTTTTACTTCTTCAAAGGTGGCGAGTAATTGTTTCATGGTGAGGACATCACCCGCAACTTTCAGCGCCTCATTGACCATTTGCGGATCGGCGATCGCCTCGGCAATATATTTCGCCGTATCATCGTATGTGGTAAAATCACACGGTTGCTCACCATCACCCCAATAGCTAAACGTACCCACCTCAAAATCAAATAACTTGGCAAAGGGTGATAATTGAACTTCGGTAAAAGCACCATTGAGAATAAAAGTATATTCAAGTCCTGACTGTTTCAAAAGCTCGGCAAACTTGATGCGAAAGTCGAGATTGTAGTTATCGCCCAAATCCAGTTTGAAGTAATCCACTGAATAATCGGAAGGGACAAATTTTTTCACATTATTATTTATCGCAGCTTCTAACAAATTTAACTGCCCGGAAAGCACGATATCTTCACGGTACAAGTTTGTTTGATGGCTGCTACTGCCTTTGATTGCGGAGACAATTATTTCAACTTCCCGGCAAGCTTCAGTCAGACTTTTTTGGTCAAATAAATCACCTTCAACAAAAACAACTCCTTTCGCCTTTAAGTCGTCCAATTGCTGTTGCTTCTTGTGGTTGATGTTATTCGAGCGAACCAGTCCTTTAACGTTCATTACGCCTTTTTCTAGTATCGTTAAAGCGATTTTGCTACCAAGGATACCCGTGATACCAGCAATGAGTACAGTTGGTTTTGAGTTCATAAGTTTTTATTATTATTTTGATGAAAGAAATTGGGAATTGGGAATTGGGCACGCTCGCATTCGGCTTAGTAATAATTCTTCCCCTTTCCCCTACTCCAAGCGTCCCTACTTCCTACTCCCTACTCCCCATCACGGATGCTCGTACAAGCGAATAATACTGCCTGTCACCATGCTTGCTTCATCAGAAGCTAGCCATGCGGTGTATCTGCCTACTTCATCAGCACTCAGCCATTCTGGATGTCCGTCCGCTGGTCGATCGCGTGTTGCAATCAAACTGTGGAGAATAACTTCGTTAATGCGAACACCGCTATTTTTGTTTTCTTCTATCAGTATTTGCGTCAGCATAATTTCTGCGGCTGCTGGTATACAAACCAAACCGTAGTTAGGGATAGCTTGGTCAGCGGCACCACCACCAATCAATGTATAGGTGCTGCCACGTTTCAGTACTGGTAAGAATGTCCGGGCAGTGACAAAATGTGAGGTAAGATTGCTGTCGAGCATTCGTTTCCAATCTTCTAAGGAAGTCTTTAGCAGCGGGATGTCTTCGTTCCAGCGACCGTTGAGGGAAGCGACTACAGCATCTAAATGTCCGACTTGATTAAGAATGCGATCGAGGCAATTTTCTGAGCGATCGCTATCACTCATATCCCCGACAATCGGGATAAAGCGCTCTGTCGTTGCCAAATATCCGCGCAATTCTTCAAGTTTCTCTTGTGTGCGCGATGGCACAACTACAGTAGCCCCCTCTTGAAGAAAAGCCCGGACAATACCTTCGCCAACACCCCCTGTACCTCCAGCTATCAAAGCAATCTTTCCCTCTAACTTAGCCATCATCTCCTCCGATGCTTCTAAACCAATTTTTCAGAAGTTAGTTGTTAAAAGTTTGTTGTAGCTAATTCTTGGACTTGCAGCTGTTAATAAACACCACTGCATTTTAAAGAAAGAAGATTTTCGCCTTTAATTGCAACTTGCCGGATGATTTTCGCTCCCAGCCTTTGCCATGCAAATAAAGACTCGATCCCATGATTTGCTGTGGGGGTATTCTTTGTCTCTGTAACGAGCAGCATTATTATTTTGATTTGTTAAAGACATTTAGTAACCTAAGTTACTAAAGTTTTTCACATATTCATCAATCTGAAGATATATGTAAATAGGAGTAGATATTCTGATATTTGTATTAAATATTTCCCAACTTCAAAACGCTGCAACCGTCACGCATAGACGTACCGCCAAAACGTCTCTACAATATGTATGATTTGCCGGACTTAAGATAAAAAGTATTAAAAATGACCAATAATACAAAATCCCCCGTTTTTTAAGCGGGGGATTAACTTCACAATAGATTCAGTCTAGGGAGAAATGGATGAATGCCGAATTTAGCTAAAATCGATTTAGCGTCCAACGCCTATATATTGGAACCCAGCCCGTACCATTTTTTCCGGATCGAGGAAGTTACGACCGTCAATCATTACCGCGTGGCACATCAACTTAGCCATTTTCGCGTAGTCGAGATTGCTGAACTGTTCCCATTCAGTCACCAATACTAAAGCATCACAACCATCAGCAAGCCGTTCGGCATCGGTTTCAACCAACACGCCAGAAAGACCATGACGCATTCCGGTTTGAGAAATAATCGGATCGTATGCTTTAACTTTGGCTCCGAGTCTATTCAACTGCTCAATCAAGTTGAGTGCCGGTGCGTCGCGCAAATCGTCGGTATCGGGCTTAAAGGTTAAACCGAGTAATCCGACGGTTTTGCCTTTGAGGATTTTCAGGGCTTGTTGCAGTTTTTCTAAAGCAATCAAGCGCTGACGTTCGTTGACGCTGACGGCAGCTTTCAGCAGGTGAGCTTCATAGCCGTAGTCATCAGCAGTATGAACCAGGGCAGAGACATCTTTCGGGAAGCAGGAACCACCCCAGCCGATACCAGCTTGCAAGAATTTGTTACCAATCCGAGAATCTAAACCGATACCTTTTGCTACTTGGGTAATATCAGCACCAACGCGATCGCAAATATTCGCAACTTCGTTAATGAAACTAATCTTGGTTGCCAGAAAAGCGTTAGCAGCATATTTAATCATTTCTGCCGAGCTTAAATCTGTTGCCAATACTGGCACTTGAGGTAAAGATTTATCCTCAGCAAAGTTGCGCTCGATAATTGGGGCATACAATTCTTTCATCATGCCGATCGCTCTTGGAGAGTTACCACCCAAGACAATGCGATCGGGGTTAAAGGTGTCGTACACTGCCGAACCTTCGCGCAAAAACTCTGGATTGCTGACTACATCAAATTTAGATGCATACTCAGGCAATTTCTCTTCACTTGCAACCGCACCGGCGGGAACTAATGTTTTTTGGCGTTCAACGATGCCATCTATAACAAGCATCCGCACCCAGTCACCTGAGCCAATAGGCACTGTAGACTTGTTGACGATGACCTTATAACCACCGTCAAGATTTGCGCCAATACCACGGGCTACAGCCTCAACGTAACGGGTATCACTTTCACCAGTGGGTAAGGGTGGTGTTCCCACAGCAATAAACAAAATTTCCCCGTGAGAAACGCCTGCACTGATGTCAGTTGTGAACTCAATATTACCCGATTGAATGGCAGACTGCATTATTTCCGAGAGTCCCGGCTCGAAAATTGGCGATTGCCCAGACTTCATTAACTTGACTTTTTCTTCGTTGTTGTCTACGCAAATTACACTATGTCCAATATGAGCCAAGCAAGCGCCTGTCACCAAACCAACGTAGCCAGTACCAATTACACAAACACGCATTTTGTTAGTTCCTTACTTTTTTGGGGTTAGTCGTCAAAGAGAAGTTTTCACTTCTTCACGCATTCCGTAGTCCAGAGTCCATAATTAATAGTTTTTTGACTATTGACTGTTGACTGTTGACTGTTGGTTACCTTTGATGCGATCGCGGAAATCTTCTACAGTCAGTTTTAACCCTTCTTGCAGAGGAACGGTAGGTTCCCAATTTAACAAAGTTTTTGCTTTGGTAATATCGGGACGGCGGCGACGCGGATCGTCAGAAGGCAAAGGCTCAAATTTTATTTCTGCATCCGGATTTATCAGGGTTTGCACGGCTTGAGCTAATTCTAAAATAGTATATTCACCAGGATTGCCTATATTTACTGGACCTACGTAGTCACTCTTCATCAAGCGTAAAAATCCTTCGATCAAGTCGGAAACGTAGCAGAAACTACGGGTTTGCGAACCATCCCCGTATATTGTCAAAGGTTCGCCCCGTAAAGCCTGAACGATAAAGTTACTTACTACCCGACCATCATTTTCTAACATCCGAGGACCATAGGTGTTGAAAATACGGACAACCCGAATATCAACTTTATTTTGTCTGTAGTAGTCAAATGCCAAAGTTTCCGCAATTCGTTTGCCTTCGTCGTAACATGAACGCAGCCCGATGGGATTGACGCTACCTCTATACTCTTCAGTTTGCGGATGAACTTCTGGATCTCCGTACACTTCGCTTGTTGAAGCTAAGAAAAATCGTGCTTTCACACGTTTAGCCAACCCCAGCATATTCAACGTCCCCATAACGTTGGTTTTTACTGTTTTGACTGGATTGTACTGGTAATGTACTGGGGAAGCAGGACAAGCCAGATGATAAATTTGATCCACTTCTAACCGAATTGGTTCGGTGATGTCGTGGCGGATGAGTTCAAAGTATGGATGATTCATCCATTTGAGGATGTTTTGTTTATTACCTGTGTAGAAGTTATCCAAACAGATAACTTCATGCCCATCAGCCATTAGTCTGTCGATTAGATGGGAACCAAGGAACCCAGCACCGCCTGTCACCAAAATTCTCATAATTTACCAGTTACTTACATATTTTTGCAAAGTGCAATCGCGCTTGTTTTTAGAGTACCCAGCCTGATAACAAAAATTGAGCACTACCACGGGTAATTAAAAAGGTATTTTTAGGATTGCGATTTACTTCTAGATGCAATCAAGCAGTTGATTACTTCACAATTCACTTAGCAAAATAACAAACATTCATAGCCTAATCTGGGCTTTTCCGCAAGACTTTACAAAATCTTTAAAAATATAAAGTTTTGAAAATCGGGCATTGGGCAATTGTTTAATGGGCATTGGGCAATGGGCATTGGGCATTGGGCAATTGTTTAATGGGCATGGGGCAATGGGCAATTGTTTAATGGGCATGGGGCAATGGGCAATTGTTTAATGGGCAATGGGAATAAAAAGAAGCTAGACGTATTTCACAAAGGACTATGCCCGATGCCCCATGCCCCATGCCCCATGCCCCATGCCCCATGCCCCATGCCCTATGCCCCATGCCCCATGCCCCATGCCCGATGCCCCATTCATTACCCATTACCAATTACCGCGTTACCAATTACCGCTGTAGTATTGGGAACTGCTGTAGGCAAAGCTGCTGTGGGATTGCGTTCTGGTTCGCCAAGCATGACGATAGAGCAGGTGAGTTGTCTGGCTAACTGGGTAGTGACATCACTAATCGCTAATCCACCGGGACTTGTGCGATTGCGTATAAAAGGTAACACTACTAAATCATATAATCGCGCTGCCTGCAAAATTGCTTGGGCAACGTTTTCATGGGCAATAATTTGAACTTCTGGGGGATTGGGCAAAGCTAATTTAGATACTAATAAGCCAAGTTGCGATCGCCTAGAAGCGATTTTACTGGAACTAGTGCGGCGATCGCATACATTCAACACGGTAACTTGCGCTTGATTTGCTTCTGCTAACGCGATCGCAAATTGAACGGGGTGCAATGACGGTGCCATCAGGTTTTCTACGGGCACTAAAATTCGCTGAATTTTTCGAGGTGATTCTACTAAACGTGTCACCGCTACCGGACAATGAGACGCCCAGAGAACGCTGTCAATCACATTACCAAATAAACGCGCTCTCAGCCCAGTCCGTTTGCCCCAACCCATAACAATTAAATTAGCTTTTTGTTCGCGAGCAGCTCTGCTGATACCTTGAGCAAAAGCATCATCAATTCGCAGCAATGGTTCTGCTTCTACGCTCAATACTTGACTTTGAGCGGTAGCTTTGGAAAGTAAGCGTTCACTGCGTTGCAGAGAAATTTCTAACTGCGGTGCATCCATGTGAGCCGCCGCAGTAGCGATCGCTAATGGTATAATTTTGCCATTTTTTTGACGTGCTAATAATGCCGCCATTTCAATCAAATATTGCTGAGTTTGCGGATTGTAAATAGGTACGACTATAGTAAAATTACTAGGTTTCTTTTCTATATTTTGATACGACTGTGTTGTAGTTGCCTGCTGCTCAACAGATGATGAAGCCAAACCAGCAGCAAGACGACTGGTAATCAACGGTCCTACGGTTGATGTCACCAGCATTAAGCTAACAACACTATTTAATACCCATATCGGTAACAACTCCGCCCGATATCCCACTAATGTTGCCGCTAATGTCGCACCCACTTGGGGTAGACTCAGCGACCACATCATTAACATTTCTTGCCAGTTATAGCGGTAAACTAGTTTCGCTAAAAAAGCGGCGAGAAATTTACTCAGCAATAAACCAATTACAATAAATAAAGTTAGCTTCAGCGTGCTAAAGTTGTTGGCAGCTGGCAAATTAATTAATGAGCCAAGGTGAACAAAGAAAATAGGAATGAACAGCACGCTACCAACGAACATTACCTTTTCTTTGACAGGTCCAGAAGCGAGGACACCATTTACCGCCAAACCTGCTAAAAAGGCTCCAACGATTTTTTCTACTCCGATTAATTGAGCACCGACAGCGGCAAGAAATATGCAAAGCAATACAAATAAAAATTGGTTTCCCTCATCGTCTCCAGATCGTCGAAAAAATTCTTTACCCGCCCAATCAAAGCCGACTAATACAACGATTAAGTAAATAATTAAGGAATTAAATAAAGTTATCAATCCCCAATAGCTGAATTGTCTAATATGAACGGCTATACACAGAGATAACACCAGCAGTGCGCCAATGTTAGTAAAAATTGTGGCTCCAATGGTGACGCTGACAGCTTGATTTTTGACTATTCCCAGGCGATTGATAAGCGGATATGCCAACAAAGTGTAGGAAGCAAACATTGAGCCAATTAATATCGAAGCATTGCCGCTAAAACCAAAAATCTGTCCGATTAAGGTTCCTAAGGCTAGGGGGATAAAAAAGGTGAAGCTAGCAAATCCAAAAGAACGACTTTTCTGACGGCGGAATTGTTCTAAGTCAACTTCTAACCCCGCTATAAACATCAAGTAGACTAACCCGATATCTGATAGCAAATTGATAGTTGGCGAATCAGGCTGGAATACATTCCAACCTGATGGACCAAGTACTACCCCCGAAAAAACCAAACCTACTAATCCGGGTAGTCTTAGCCGCTCAAATAGAATCGGCACGACTAAGATAACCACTAATAAAATGGCAAAGGGAACAATTGGTTCATTGCCGAGAACTTGGTTTGTCGGTTCTAAAGCAAGAACTAGGGACTGGAGTTCCATAGGTAGGACTTGTATGTTCGCAAGCTTGGTGAAGCGACAATTGCCCCAAGGCAATTGTTCGCTGTGAAAATAAATCAATCATCCACCCTGGAGAAAATGAAAAAGTGAGAAAATTTGACCAAAAGAAGCTTTCTTGCAGGGGGCAGGGGGCAGGGGGTAGGGGGCAGGGGTAGGGGGCACTTTGCAGGGGAGTTTGTCTCCTCGTCTTCCTTGTCTCCACGCCAGTCGCTACAACGGAGGGAACCTCACGCGGCTATTGCTCAAGTCAACGAGTTCCACCTCTTAAGCCTTGCGTCGTTCGC
>NZ_JBPAOH010000042.1:0-49991 GCF_050875635.1 Tolypothrix sp. VBCCA 56010 | reverse complement strand
ATGCAAGCCGATGCATTAACAATGCAAGCCGATGCATTAACAATGCAAGCCGATGCATTAACAATGCAAGCCGATGCATTAACAATGCAAGCCGATGCATTAATAATGCAGGGGTATTGCCTTTCTTTAATTGGCGACGAATTAGTGAAATACTGTAGCCTGAGCGTGAGAACATTTTCCTTATACTTGACGACAATTAATAAACAAGGGAAACTTAATACAAAAAACTCCCCTATGACTACGCTAACTTGCTGCAATTACATCGACGGTCAATGGTTGAGTACTACACAAACACTCTTAAGTCGCAACCCAACCAATAACGAAATTGTCGCTACTTTTCCCCGTTCTGATTCAGCAGATGTAGATGTAGCAGTTGCATCTGCTCGTAAAGCTTACCACAGTTGGCGACAAGTTCCCGCACCGGCTAGAGCCGAATATATTTTTCGCGTTGGGGAATTGTTACTTCAACATAAAGAGGAACTTGCCCAGTTAATCAGTCGAGAAATGGGTAAAGCGATAACCGAAGCGCGGGGAGATGTGCAAGAAGGTGTAGACTGTGCATTTTACAGTGCTGGGGAAGGACGACGACTTTTTGGGCAAACTACACCTTCAGAAATGCCGAATAAATTCGCGATGACGATGCGGATGCCGATAGGAGTTTGTGCTTTAATTACTCCTTGGAATTTTCCTGTTGCGATTCCTTGTTGGAAAGCTATGCCGGCACTAGTTTGTGGTAATACTGTCATCCTCAAACCGGCAGAAGATACTCCCGCTTGTGCAACTAAGTTAATTGAGATTTTTCAACAAGCCGGTTTACCTGCCGGTGTAATTAACTTGGTGCATGGATTGGGTGAAGAAGCGGGTAAAGCTTTAGTTGAACATCCTGATGTTGATTTAGTTTCTTTTACCGGTTCTTCGGAAACCGGCGCTTTTGTCGGCGAAACTTGCGGACGCACTCACAAGCGCGTCTGTCTGGAAATGGGGGGGAAAAATGCTCAAGTGGTGATGGAAGATGCAGACTTAGAATTGGCGTTAGATGGGGCAATTTGGGGTGCATTCGGTACGGCTGGTCAACGCTGTACGGCTACGAGTCGCTTAATTTTACATCGCGATATCAAAGAGAAGTTTACCACGATGTTGAAAGAGCGTACAAGTAAGTTACGCTTGGGTTCTCCCACCGACCCCGATACTGATATTGGTCCGATAATTAATCAAAGGCAACTTCAACGGGTGAAAATGTATTTGGATATTGCCCGTGAGGAAAATGCAAAGGTGTTAATTGGTGGGGAAATTGCCGACGAGGGAGAATTGAAAAACGGTTACTTTTTTCAACCAACTATTCTTGATAATGTAACTCCCGAAATGCGGGTTGCGCGAGAAGAAATATTTGGACCAGTTGTGGCATTAATTGAAGTTAGCTCTTTTGAAGAAGCGATCGCCATCCTCAACGATACCAATTACGGTCTTTCTTCTTCAGTTTACACCCGCGATATCAACCGCGCTTTTGCTGCCATGCGCGACATCGAAGCCGGAATAACTTATATTAATGGTCCCACAATCGGCGCAGAAGTACATTTACCCTTTGGTGGTGTCAAACAAACCGGCAACGGACACCGCGAAGCCGGAACTACCGCTTTAGATGTATTTACAGAATGGAAAAGTGTGTATGTTGACTTTTCTGGAAGTTTGCAACGCGCCCAGATTGATAATCGTAGTTAAAAGTGGCAAATTAAGTTTCAACCTCAACTTGATAAAGTGCGGGATTTTGTTCAAATAGGGACACATCAAAACTCTGCGGGGAATGATTCTGCTTCAAGGTTTACAACTCTATTTTTGACGATTTTGGCTTTGGGTTACGAGTGCGCGAAGCGTTTACTCAGTCGGACTTGTGAAGGCGCTCGCCTGCTGGTTTTTACGAGGATGCGATCGCCTTTTTCTCCACAACCTATTAAAATTAATCATCGCCAAAACAGTGCATCTAACTTCTCATGGCTAAATCTGCTGACATCAGCACCAAGCGATTAATCAGCCTTGCACCCGAAAATTGGGTAAAATGGGTAACACAAATTCCCGACATCGTAGCTGGCGAAATTCTCAACTCGGAATTTCAATGGATTAGCCGCGAAAGTGATGTGTTAATTCGCGCCCAGAGTCCGCAATATGGGGAATTTATCGTACTTAACGAGTTACAATTGCGCTATAAGCCAGAAATGCCCAAACGAATGCGGGCTTATGCTGCATTGGCAGAAGAAAAATATAACCTACCCACCTATCCAGTACTGGTTAATATTCTTAAAGTAAGTGATAGCGAAATTCCCACACGTTACCAGTCTGAGTTTGCCGGGTTACAAGCCCGTCAAGACTACCGCGTAATAAATCTTTGGGAGGTTGATGTGGAAATAGCTTTTCAACAATCAATTCCCTCTTTGCTTCCCTTTGTACCAATCCTCAAAGGAGGTGCAGAAGAATCTACAATTCAGCAAGCTTTGCAAATTCTTCGTGCTGATGAACAATTGAATCAGTTAGAAACCGTTCTCGCGTTTTTTGCTACTTTTGTATTAGATAGTGCCTTAGTTCAGCAAATTATGAGGTGGGATATGGCAGTGTTAAGAGAGTCTCCTTGGTATCAGCAAGCCTTAAGAGAGGGAAAAGCACTAGGACGGCAAGAAGGACAACGAGAAGAAATGTTGTCCGGTATTGAATTAGGTTTGGAAATAAAGTTTGGGACTCAAGGATTGCAATTGATGCCAGAAATATCTCAAATTTCCGATTTGAACCGATTAAAGGCAATTCAGCGAGGCATTTTGACAAGCAATACTTTGGAAGAATTCCGGCAACTCATTTTTTAGGCTGCAAATGTAAAAAGCGTATTTTATTGCTATTCTCCATGCCCAATGCCCAATGCCCTACCTACTTAATTATTGCCCTAAATACGCTTGTAAAACTTTCGGATTAGTTTGAATTTCTGCTGGAGTGCCATCAGCGAGATTTTGTCCTTCAGCGAGAACCCAAACACGATCGCATAACGACATGATTACATCCATATTGTGTTCGATAATCAAAAATGTCATACCTTCTTCGCGATTCCAAGTGAGAATGCGATCGCATATATCATCAATTAATCTCGGATTCACCCCTGCTGCCGGTTCATCCAACAAAATCAACTTCGGATTTGTCATCAACGCTCTTGCCATTTCCAACAGCTTGCGTTGTCCCCCAGACAACCCCCCAGCGTAATCTTGCGCTTTGGCAGCTAATCCTACCTTATCTAACAAAAACATTGCCCTTTCGCGCAGTTCCTTTTCTTCCTTCGCGACTAAGTGCGGTTGCAACTGCACCTGCCAAAAGTTCTCACCAGTTTGCTTTTGCGCTGCCAATACCACGTTTTCTAACACCGACAACCGCGAAAGCGTCCGCGCTACCTGAAAGGTGCGAATCAAGCCTTGCTGGGCGATTTTGTGCGGTTGCAGCTGCTGAATTTGCTCACCATCAAAAATTACTCGTCCTTTGTCTGGACGGATGAAGTTAGAAAGTAAGTTAAATAAAGTCGTTTTTCCAGCACCATTCGGACCAATCAATCCAGTAATGCTGCCTTTTTTAACTTGAATTTCTGCCTCATTTACAGCTTTAATTCCACCGAAACTTTTTGCCAGTCCACTTGCTGCGAGTAAAGGTAATTCTGAAGATTGATTATTTGCCAAGGGTGAGTTCCTCCTTTTTTCCTAAGATACCTTGAGGACGCCAAACCATCAGTACAATCAAAATTAAACCAATTATCATGATGCGAAATGCACCCGCTTGTTCAGTGCTGAGAGCTGGGAAAATATCATCCAAGTATTCACGGGTAAGGGCATCATAAGCAAAGTAAATTACAGCACCTAAAAGAGTACCGATATTATTACCGCTGCCACCGAGAATGACCATAATCCAACAGTCAAAGGTTAGCTGCGGTTGGAAATTATCAGGATAAATCGCGCTAAGTTGCCATGCAAAGAAAGCACCAGCAATGCCAGCGATCGCACCACCCAGCATTAAAGATTGTAGTTTATACCAAAAGACATTTTTACCCAAAGCTTTAGGAATTTCTTCATCTTCGCGAATCGCTTTGAGAATTCTACCCCAAGGCGATCGCACTAAAACTTGCAAGCGCCAAAATACCAAAGCTAATACTAACAGTGACGACAGCATCAAACCAGCTTTTGGGTTGTAATCATACAACGCGATCGCTCCAGAAATATAAATGGCGATCGTCAACAGTGCAAATAAAATTCCCACTCCCAAGTGTGTAGCAAATTCTTGCTTGCTACCTAACTTTTTCGTGCTGCGAATCCAACGCCATAACGAATATAAAGTTATACCACCCAACAGCGTCAGCAACCCAATCATAATTAATCTAACAATCAAATTAGGCGCTGTAGATAAAGGAATTGCGTAACTTTGCACCCCAAACGCACCTGATATCCAAGTGTCACCCACAGGTAAATCTTGGTTATTCACCACCAAACGAATCAGTTCCCCAACACCGATAGTCACAATAGCCAGATAATCTTCCCGCAAGCGCAGAGTTGAGAAACCAATCGCCAAACCTAACAAAGTTGCCAAAATTCCCCCAATTACCGCCGAAATCAACAGCGGAACCCCCTTTAAGCTTAACAACACAGTTGTATAAGCTCCCAAAGTCATAAAAGCAACATGTCCGAAGTTAATTAACCCCGTAAACCCCCACTGCAAATTCAGTCCCAGAGCAAACAAAGCGAAAATAGACGTAGAAATCGCCAAGAAAATAAGATAATCAGCCATAGTTATTAGTCAAGAGTCATTAGTCATTAGTCATTAGTCATTAGTCATCAGTCATTTGTCAAGAGTTCCCCCCTTCCTCCCCTCCTCTTCACCGTTATGCACGCTTTATATTGTGACTTTTATATGCTCAAAGCCATAGAAGAAGTTAAGCGATCGCACCAACCGTGGGATACCTTAACTCATGATGAAGCGCTGCGTCTGTTAATGTTTTTCACTCATCAGCCAGCGTTTTCGTGTCTTGTGTCGTAATCCTCAAAATTTGGTTAAGGTGATGCTTGCTGTGAATCGGGAAGTCCGCTATGCAAAGTCTTTTTTAATAGATTTGAAAAATTTAGAACCGACTGCCTACCAGCGGGTGTATAATTTTGTCTTTATTGAGTTTGCTGACAAATCGCCGCTGCATTGCTTACCAGAATTGCGGCAGCTAGACAGCGACGGCATTTTTCACCGCTTCACCCTGGATAATTATCTCATAGGCATAGAAATTAGAGGTCAAATTGTAAAATTTTTGCGAGTTGTACCTATGCCGGATGTTTAAATTAAGTGGGAATTGGGCAATGGGCAATGGGGATTTGAAGAGGGGAAAAGGGAAAAGCCCAATGCCCAATGCCCGATGCCCCATGCCCCCTGCCCAATGACGGCAGATGCTTCAAGTCGGCGAAGCCGCCCAACGCACTGCCTCCCCAATGCCCAATGCCCCATGCCCAACACTTAAAACTGTATAAGGCTCTGCTCTTATCGCTATCAGCTTAAACTAAACTTGTTTGTGAAAATCACTTAACTAGAGATTTCCTATGGATGCTACGGCACTTTGGCAACGATACCAAGATTGGTTATATTTTCACGAAGGACTAGGATTTTATCTAGATATCAGTCGAATGCGGTTTGATGATGCCTTCGTAGAGTCGTTGCAGCCGAAGTTTGACAAAGCGTTTGCCGATATGGTGGAACTGGAGAAGGGAGCGATCGCCAATCCAGACGAAAATCGTATGGTAGGGCATTACTGGCTGCGAAATCATACTTTAGCACCTACTCCAGAACTGCAACACGAAATTGTCAACACCCTAGAACAAATCGAAGCATTCGCCGAAAAAGTCAAAACAGGTGGAATTCATCCTCCTAGAGCGCAACGCTTTACTGATATTATCTCCATCGGTATTGGTGGATCTGCCCTCGGACCGCAATTTGTCGCCGAAGCGCTTGCCCCGGATTTCCCACCTCTAAAAATTCACTTTATCGACAATAGCGATCCGGCAGGTATCGATCGCATTTTGACTCATTTGCGAAACAGCCTTGCCAGCACTTTGGTGTTAGTTATCTCCAAATCTGGAGGAACACCAGAACCGCGCAACGGTATGATTGAAGTGAAAAAAGCTTACGCCGGACAGAATTTAGACTTTGCTAATTATGCGGTAGCTATCACCAGTGCCGATAGCAACCTTGATAAATTGGCAAAATCTGAAGGCTGGATGGCAACCTTTCCCATGTACGACTGGGTAGGAGGACGCACCTCTGAATTGTCTGCCGTCGGACTAGTACCTGCCGCATTACAAGGCATCGATGTTCGTCAGATGCTAGAAGGTGCGAAAGAAATGGACGACGCCACACGCATTAACGATGTCAAAAAGAACCCAGCAGCATTGTTAGCTTTGTCTTGGTACTATGCTGGCAACGGACGCGGCGAAAAAGACATGGTTGTCCTACCTTATAAAGACAGTTTATTTCTATTCAGCCGCTATTTGCAACAGTTGGTGATGGAATCTTTGGGCAAAGAAAAAGACTTAGACGGCAACACTGTTTATCAAGGCATCGCCGTTTATGGCAACAAAGGCTCAACAGACCAACACGCATACGTACAACAATTGCGCGAAGGCGTGGCGAATTTCTTTGCCACCTTCATCGAAGTTTTGGAAGATCGTAACGGTGCATCTCCAGAAATAGATCCTGGAGTCACATCAGGCGATTATCTTTCTGGTTTTCTCCAAGGAACTAGACAAGCGCTTTATGAAAATCACCGCGATTCGATTACAGTCACCATTCCCCAAGTTAATCCTCGCACAGTTGGGGCGTTAATTGCTTTGTACGAACGCGCTGTTGGTTTTTATGCCAGTTTAGTCAACATTAATGCCTACCATCAACCAGGTGTAGAAGCTGGTAAAAAAGCCGCCGCAACCATTCTCGATTTGCAAAAACGAGTCGTGGAAGTGCTGCAAACCGAAAAAACTCCCCTTTATTTGCAGGAAATTGCCTCTAAAGCCAACGCCTCCGACCAAATTGAGCCAATTTACAAAATTGTGCGTCATCTTGCCGCTAATCAGCGCGGTGTAGTGTTGCACGGTCATCTTGGAGAACCCAGTAGTTTGAAAATTTCTCTCAACTGATCGGTGTAATACTTTAAGCACATTTTGGCAACTTTTGTCGCGTGTGCAACAATTTTTTATTTTTGGGCATCCTAGATTGAAGAGACTTCAATTTTTAGGATGTTTTTTTTAGGATATGAAAAACGTGCGTTCGCTGGAAATCCGTCCCCTAGAATCTATCAAAGGAGGGATGACTCACTTTTTTACTCCCCAAGCCAGTCATGAAACAATGCTGGTACAAATTCCTGCAAATACAATAGATGATTTGTTTGTTCATAAATCACAAACAGACCAATTATTACTAGTAAAAGGTGAGTTTGTCTTAGTAACTTTAATTAATAAAAAATACCAATATCTTGCTTTAAGCGAAAATTACCCAGCAGTAGTAACAATTCCACCCGGAGTCTTGCATGGAGCAATTAATTTCAGTTCAGAACCATGTGTTTTAGTCAATGCAGTATTGCGTCACAGACCAACCCAAGAGCGAGATTATATAACTCGCGGACGACCCTTTCCATATGATTTAGCAGCAGCAGCCGCCGCTTTAAAGCAACTAGAAGCAACGCATGTATAAAGTCAGATTCGGTGACTTCTTTAAGAAGTCACCGAATCTGACCTCTCGATTTTTTAACATACACTATCTGTTGATACTATGAAAATAATATCAATAGATAGAATTATAACTATGACTGAATCAACACCAAAACGCCTAGTACGCAGAGGCAGAATATTTCCCGAAATAACCATATCACCAGAAGAACTAGCCAAACGTAAAGCCGAAAAAGATGCATTTCATCAACGTTGTCGAGCAATTTTTGAACGAGTGCGTCCCCAATTCATCGATAAACACTATGGCTGGTATATTGCCGTCGAGCCAGATAGTGGTGATTATTTCATTGATGCAGATATAGAACTAGCAAGCCATAAAGCACGCCAAAAGCACCCAAATGCTGTACACTGTATGTTTTGCCTGAATGAGACTGGAGCCACTGGCACAATATGATACAGGGCATGTTTGGCGATAGAGGGCAGCTATTTTTTGAGATTGAATTAATTAGTGTTAATCGGTTTAATCTGCCTGTGGATGCCATGTTGGATACTGGTTTCACAGGCTTTATGGCTATTAATAAACAAGATTTAGACGCTCTTAATTGGCAATTTATTCGTGAACAAGAATTGCTCACGGCACAAGGGGAAAGTCTTTTTGAAATTTATTCAGGTAAGATACTTTTGGATGAACAGGAGTATGAAATTCCGGTTTTTGCTGGAGATGAAATTACAGAAGTATTGTTAGGTTCAGAGTGGTTAAAAATTCTACCTTTGGTGGTGAATTATCAAGCGGGAATATTGACGCTGGGATAATTATTAGCTAGTTGGTAAATCGCGGAGAAAATAAAAGCGATCGCTTCTCCAATATGAGCCTTTAATTCGTCCCAAGTAGCCTGTTAAAGGTGAGGAAAGTTCAATCACTAAATCATGAACTGTCTCATCTGTCAACACAGAAACAACCTGTATAATTAGTAAGGTGGGCAATGCCTACCTATATATTAATGTAGATAAACTAGCAAATTAATTTATCTAAAAAACTATAGCATTCCTAAATAAGAGCCTAAAACTCTCTCCCTCCTCTTCCTCTGTGCTCTCTGTGTCTCTGCGGTTCGTTTAAAAAATAATTATCCCAACTCATATAGAATTACAAAATCTATTGATACTATGAAAAGAATATTAATAGATAGACTTAAAACTATGACAGAATCAACACCAAAACGGCTAGTACGCAGAGGCAGAATATTTCCCGAAATAACCATATCACCAGAAGAACTAGCCAAACGCAAAGCCGAAAAAGACGCATTTCATCAACGTTGCCGAGCAATTTTTGAACGAGTGCGTCCTCAATTTATCGATAAACACTATGGCTGGTATATTGCTGTCGAGCCTGATAGTGGTGATTATTTCATTGATGCAGATAATATGCAAGCTCACAAAAAAGCCCGCGAGAAGTATCCAAATGCTGACCACTGCGTTTTCTGCTTGAATGAAACTGGAGCCACTGGCACCATATGATACAGGGTACATTTGGTGAGAGGGGGCAGCTATTTTTTGAGATTGAATTAATTACTGCTGATAATGTAAATTTGCCTGTGGATGCGATGTTAGATACCGGTTTCACAGGCTTTATTGCAATGAATAAACAAGATTTAGACGGTGTTGATTGGACTTATATTGGTCGAGATGAACTGCGAACCGCACAGGGGGAAAGTCTTTTTGAAATCTATTCAGGTAAGATACTTTTGGATGAACAGGAGTATGAAATTCCGGTTTTTGCCGGAGATGAAATTACAGAAGTATTGCTGGGTTCAGAGTGGTTAAAAATTCTACCTTTAGTAGTGAATTATCAAGCGGAAATATTGACGTTGGGATAATTATTAGCTAGTTGGTAAATCGCGGATAAAATAAAAGCGATCGCTTCTCCAATCTTTGCCTTTATTTCGTCCCAAGTAGCCTGTTAAAGGTGATGAAAGTTCAATTAAGATTTCGTGCATTTGTTCACGAGTTAACGCTTGAGGTGGATTAGAGTAACCGTAGGCTCCATAAAGCGTTGCAACTTCAACTTTTTCATCCCCCATATTCTCTTGATGCTGTTTTACCAGTTTGACTAAATGCGATCGCAAAGCAATCTCTTTTTCTACTTGATTAATATATTCATCAATTTTATTGTCAATTTGTCCTTGTTCTAAATATTGCTTCAATTCAACTAAATTTACAGAACCGGGAAATTTTGCTTTTAATTCAACTAGCTTTTGTAAAGTCATAGCATTAATAATACTGATTTTAGATATTTGAGCAGATTGTTTAAGTTGTTTTGTTGGTTGACCAGGACCGATAATCAACCGAACAGCCATCATATAATTTTCTTGAAGATGTCTTTTGCCAATTCGATCCAATTCCTCAACAGTGCGGTCGGGAATGCTTTTACCAGCCTTACATTCACAAACGAGGGGATAGGGTTGCGAGCAAAATAAGTCTAAACCTCCTGCACCACCTTTATAGTCTTCCTCAACTTTAAATCCTAAAAAATTAAGACTTTGACGAGTAATATTTTCAAAATCTGTCCCAGCTTGATAGTTGCTTTTTTTCTCTTCTAGTTCGATGCTGCGATCGCCTAATTTAGCAATATCATTTATCCAAGTTAAATTTGAATCAATTTGCTTGACAAATTGCTCGCTACTCCAACCTAAAAATACATTGATATGTTGTTCTAATTGTTTAGCTGCTGGGTTGGTGGTAGCAAGAGAAATTAAAGCACTTTGCAATTCTTCTAATTCCGGATGCAATGGTGGCTGTAAATTTTGTAACTGGTGTTTGCGGATGTTGAAGAGGCGATCGCTTAACATCGGCTTGGCATCAGAAACAGTCAAAGGCAAACTTACAAACTTTCCTACCTTTTCCTCAATATTAGAATTAACTGACACTTCTAGGGGATAAGGCAGCTTGTATACGCAACGTGCAAGGAAACGCAACATTTCTGTAATTGCACTTGATTAACTCAGTAAGTCGTCTAACGTAACGGCTTAATAAGATTGAATTTATGGGATAATTACAGAATTTGGCAATCTGGTGTGTTACATTGGCAAGATAACTTTATTTACAAATAATTAAGCATTTTTACACAAAATCACCCGGACGGGTACTACCACATACTGAATTATGTTTATAAAATAGCAACGTAATAGCTGTATAAGAGCTAGCTTTTGGGATCGGGGTTTGGACGGGTACAAAACTCATTCAAGGCTCAAATAAAACTTACGCACTACCCCCTTAAAAACGGGTTAGGCGAATCTAAAAGTCTAGAATGCTCCTTCTCTCATTCAATGTGCGTAAGTACTGTAAAATTCAGGTATTTTTTTATATCTACTTAATTGTAAAGCTACAGCAGAACAGTTTCCGCTACTCATAAGTAAGGACAGAAATTTTTATGTCTCCTAGACAGATCAGAAATATCAAGCCAGCAAATTTGTCAATCACTAATAAAACCTTGAAAATTGACTATCCACACGTTGTTTATCAAATTCGGAATATTGCTACTTTCAATAAAACTTGGTATCAACAAAAAGAAAAACCTATTTTGCCAGAAAAATTAGGATGTGTTATCAAAATTATTCTGATATTTAATAGTTTACGATTTATTAATGCATTTATATTTTTGATTCTCGGTCAAGTAATTGAGGCAGTAATATCTTTAGTATTAGGCTTATCGCCTATTGTTTTATATATAACAATTTTCAAAAGAACAGCAGTATTTAAAATTATTCAAATAGCAAGGGCAAAAGTCGCTGAAAACACTTCCCAGAAAGAGATTCTTAAAATATGGCTAGCTATGATAAAAGAAATAATAAAAATAATATTTGTAGAAGAAAAAAAACAGCCATTGTACATTCATGGTGTTTCTATCTCAACTAATGATGGGAAAAAGGTGAATATATATGATTATAGGCAAGAGTATATAGAGCAGATAATGGCGAGTCTACATGAAGTAATGGAAAATCAAGATACCCCCGCAAGCTATCACTTTGTAGTAGAAGGAGACTTAATTCAACAAAGCGGTAATTTTGATGTTGGAGTCAATCAAGGAAATATTAATTAATCTTATTTTAGGAGAACATAAAAATTATGAACTATCAAGATAGAGATATTATTCAGCAAAAAGGCAACTTTGGTGTAGGCGTAAATAAAGGAGAGATTCGCACAAAAAATTTAGGTGGAATAATTAACAATGAAGCTCAAACAAAAAGCCTAGCTGAAGCTGCTGAGGAAATTCAACTATTGTTAAAGCGACTAGAGAAAACTAATCCCACCACAACGGAAATTGAAAAACTTACAGTTATAGCTAAAGCAACAGAAGCAATAAATGAAAATCCGGCACTGAAAGCACGGATTATTAATGCACTAAAAGCAGGAGGAACCGAAGCTTTTAAAGAAGCTGTAGACCACCCGCTAGTGAACATCTTGGTGGCAACTATTGAAGGCTGGCGAGAAACTAAATAAATTTAAGATACGTAGACGCGGAGCGGCTTGTCGTTAGACATCGCACTCTTTACCCGCTCGACTGGTACATTTGCACCAGAAGAGACACCATCCATTTCACCAATCCACCTTACCAACGCATTCGCTGCCCAAGTTCCGACAATAGTGCCTTCAAATTTAAAATCAGCACTTTTCAAACCTTCACTTAACACTTCTAAACCTTGAGGAGATTCGAGAGTGTAGCCTTTTTTGGAGATAGCGATCGCTCCTTTTTTCTCCAATTCCGCAAAAATGTCTTTAAAATCTGCTATTTTCTTGTCTTTAGATTTGATGCGATCGTGAAGTTTACCTTTGTTCACTTCCTGCTTTGCTCCTCCCAATTCCCATAAAGCAAGCAGTAGGCGAGTTTGAGCTTGATTTGTCATATTTTGTAACTTTTGTGACACTGTATAAATAATAATCTTTACCAGTATAGTTTTGGCTAAAACCTTTTAACTTTTGGAAAAATACTGAAAAAGCTCAAGTTATTTTCTTTATGTTGATGAAATTTACGTAGGTGTATTGACACAAAGCGACAACAGCGAATTTTTTGCTTTATTAAACACAAGCAAATATACGAAAATATTTGTTACCAAATTAACTACATATTTCTTTGGGATGAATACAAGTTCTCTCAAAGGCAAGATGAAATACTTGCAAAATTTCATCATCATTGCAATTAAACGGTGTACCTGTGCTGTTGTAAATGAACGATAAACGTTCCTTCCATCTGGGAAAAATAACAACAATTTCCACACTGTTTTTGTCACAACATGGCATTTAGTAAATGCAGGGTGATGAGCAAACAAGATGAACACAATATACCCAGAGCGTAAAAGACTTTCGCGTCCCCTAGCGATGCTACTTTCGGCATTGTTAACTGTGCCGCTTCTTAGTAGTTGTGGCGGTGGGGGTTCCCGAAATGCTGCGCCACCGCCACCTGTTGACGATACTGTTAACGGTAGAACAGTGGATAATCCTGCGTCTGGAAACCAACCCCAAGCGAAAAGAGGGTTATCAACAGGGCAGAAAGTCGCGATAACTTTAGCCGGAGCAGCCGCACTTTACTATCTCTACAACAGGCATAAGAATGCTCAAAATGAAGGAGCGCAGGGTAAGTACTACCTTTCCAAAAACGGGCGTGTTTACTACCGCGATGCTCAACATCGTGCCCATTATGTGACACCGCCTTCTGGAGGCATTCAGGTTCCAGAGTCGGAAGCGCAACAGTACCGTGACTTCCAAGGTTATAACGGACGTTCCACAGGTCGCACTTTAACAGACGTTGCTCCTCAAGAAGCTCCAGCATTTTAGATAGTCAGAAAAAGACAACAGCAATTAGCACCGCATCAATATAAAAAGGAGATAAATTATGGTAGACGACTTTTTGGGAAAAGCGAAAGATATTTTTGGTAGCTCAAACGACGAGCAAGTTGATCGAGATACCGATTACCGCGATCGCGAGGTACGTCCAGCCAGTGAAGATCCATACGGCGACCCCGCAAACCAGTACGGTGATATCCGCCCAGCTAGCGAAGACCCCTACGGCGATCCCGCAGACGAATACGGTGATATCCGCCCAGCTAGCGAAGACCCCTACGGCGATCCCGCAGACTAGTATAATCGCTAACAAAGAGTAATCAGGAGTCAGAATTCAAGCAGGTAAGGTTTTTTACTACAATCTATTTATAAACCAATCAAAGATTTTCGTAGGTTGCAAAAACGCCGTTTATTAATTAGCGGTTTTCCATAAAATCCCCATTCTCGATTTGGACTCCAGACTTCTGAATTCTTGATATTTTGAAAAATGCGATAGTCCGTTTTACGCTCCAACCCGAACGGAGTTCGGGTTGCGCCCGGTTTAAAAAACCGGGCGGACTCATCCCTTCAGGATGAGTCGAGCGTAGGACTCGCTATGCGATCGCAAGCGCAATAGCAAATCGGGCAGTAGCAATTAATGCTACTGTTTTTTATTGTTGCGAGTCACCAGCCGTCGCTAATATTTCTTGAGATCGCTCGATATTTTCACGCACCGATTCAGCGGAAGTATGTAAAGCAGCCATTTCCGCATCAGTGAGATTCAATTCCAACACCGTGTCAATTCCACCGCATCCCAAGCGACAAGGAACGCCCAGACAAATATTTTCTAAACCGTATTCTCCCTGAAGATACGCCGCTGCTGGTAACAAACGTGACTCATTTCGCAAAATAGCTTCTATCATTAAGCAAGTTGCAGAAGCGGGAGCAAAAAAAGCACCACCTGTTTGCATTAATTCCACAATTTCTGCGCCACCATGACGGGTTCTTTCTACCAAACGCTCGATTGTGGCTGCATCCATCAATTCTGTAATCGGAATACCGTTGACAGTAGAATAACGCGGCAAAGGTACCATTAAATCCCCTTGGCTACCTAATACCATCGCATTGACATCAACAGGACTTACGCCGAATTCCATCGCAATCAAGTTTTGAAAGCGTGCCGAATCTAACACGCCTGCCATACCCATAATCCGATTGCGTGGTAAACTCGTTGCTTGTCTTGCCAAATAAGTCATCACATCTAAGGGATTGGTGACGATAATGAAAATCGCATCGGGAGAACGAGCGATCGCTTTCTTTGTTGCCTCTACTACAATTCCAGCATTCGTCTTTAACAAATCATCCCGACTCATACCCGGTTTATGGGGAATTCCTGCGGCAATTACCACGATTTCCGAACCAAATGTATCAGCATAATCGTTTGTGCCGATAATCTTGCGATTATGCGTTTCAATTCCCCTTGCCTCCATCAAATCCAGCGCTAATCCTTGAGGCATTCCCGGAATAATATCCAGCAATACCACATCTGCTAAGTTTTTTTCGGCAATGCGTTGGGCAAGGGTACTACCAACCCTCCCAGCACCGACGATGGTTACACGCGGTGAATAACACAGCATTGGAGAGGAAGGGGAATAGCTCATAATTGCGGGTTTTGGCTAATAATTAAATTTTATTAGGGATTTGGAATTAAAGACGCTTGGATTAAGGACGCTCATTGATTTGCTTAAAACCCCGCCCTAACTCCGGCGGATTTCCTCCCCAGTCACGCCAGTTCGCACGGGCGGAGGACACCTCCGCACGCGACTGGCTCCCTAATCCAAGCGTACCCAGCCTTTTTATTTAAATTCTTCAAGTTGATCCAAACGTAACCACATATTTGGTGTTGGCACTTTCCCGAACTTCACTTGGGCGTAATCACCTTTGATATCTACAATTTCGCCTTTAGTTTCAAACAAATAACTCGGAAAGCGTGTATCACTAGCTTGTGCTTCTAAACTATTTTCTAGCTTTTCGCGGACAACGCGAACCGTATCTCCTCTTTTAACAGGCATTTACTTTCCCCTCTTGGTGTATATATATGGATACATTTTTGAATTTTATCTCCTGCCAAGACACAAAGACGAGGATACTTCGATATTCCATAGTTATTCATCGCTTTCGACCCAGTATGTAAACAGTGGTGAGATCATCCCACACTCCCTGTTCAGTTTGACGTGCCTCTAGTTCTGCTTCAAATTCAGCTTTAGCTTGTGTCAACTGTACCAATGAAAGTTCTGATAAGTAATTTGCAGATTGTTTGGGGGATGGAAGGGAATTTCCTGTCCACCTTGATTTTGCTTTATCTAAACTAATGTAGCTACCGTGCTGCTCAGTTTTGATTTCGATTGCTTCAAAGCCAGCGCTTGCAAACAGACTTTGACATGTTTCAAGTGTGCCGATGCGATTACTTGGCTCAAGCGTTACACCATACTTTTGCAATACCTGCCGCAAAACAACATATCCGACATCAGCTGTGTCCGCAGGTGTGTGAATAGCAATTACCCCGCCAGGTTTGAGAAATCGATGCCAAAGTTGTAATGCAGCTTCTTTGTTTTCTATCCAGGGAAATGAGTTCGCGCACAAAATTCGGTGAAAACTGTTAGCCGGTAAATTGACTGATTCGGCATCCGCAAGTTGAAAATCAATATTTTTTAGACCCAACGCTTCAACTTTATCCCTGGTTTGTTCGAGCATTCCAGCTGAAATATCTATACCAATAACTCGACCAGAAGACCCAACTATTTGAGATGCTGCGATCGCTATATGACCTGTCCCTGTTGCAATATCCAAAACGTACTGTCTAGAACTAACTTGTGCATATTCAAGCAAGCGCTGACAAATTTGGACATGCCACTTACTATCATCATAAGTTTGGCTTCTGCGGTTGTATAAATGTGCTATTTTTTGTTTGTAATCATTTAAGCCAAGTTGGTTAGTCATCATTTCTTCTTCAGGTGAAATGGTATGAAAAACGTGTCCCTTGCAAAGAATAGCTTTGCACGAAACTCAATTAATGCTGACACTGTATACAAAAGTGACTGGAACGCCCACCTAATCTAGTTCGCTCAATTGCTGTACCACATACTCGACAAGGTTCTCCAGCGCGGTTGTAAACCCAGGCTATACCGCCATAGTTACCGTTTACACCTTTTATATTGAGGAAATTACTAAAAGTCGTGCCTCCAGCGGCAATGCTGTTTTCTAGCACTTGAATAATGTGCGATCGCAAACGTTCAATTTGCTCTGTTTTCAAATCTATACACAGTGTTTCTGGTCGTATTCCACTCAGAAACAAAGCTTCATCAGCATAAATGTTGCCTAACCCAGCCACGACTGATTGATCTAATAACGCAGTCTTGATGGGACGGCGGCGATTTTGCAACTTACTTGCTAAATACTCTACAGTAAATTCCGGTGAAAACGGGTCTACTCCCAGCTTTTGTAGACCAGTAATGATACTTTCAACAGCAACTCCTGGAGGAACCCACCACATTTTACCAAAAGTGCGTTGGTCAACAAAGCGTAATTCTTGCTTTGAACCAAAGAATAATCTCACTCGCGTGTGCTTGTGCAACGGTTCATCTCGATGCACCCACAGTAGTTGACCAGTCATTCGCAGATGAACCCCTAAGAAGGAAGTGGGGGATGGGGAGATGGGGAGAGGGGGGGATGGGGGGATGGGGAGAGGGTGAGATGGGGGGATGGGGAGACAAACTCCCCCTGCCTCCTTGTCCCCCCTGTCCACGCCAGATGCTTCAACGCGGGAAACCCGCGCAACGCACTGGCTCCCCTTGTCCCCCCTGTCCCCCTGTCCCCCTTGGCTGCTAAGTTCGGCTAGAAGATATTTGCCGCGACGATGCCAAGTGAAGATCGCACTGCCTTTAATTCCAGAAATAAACTCAAAAGAAGAAAACGGGTAAGCGATCGCTCGAGAAAGCAATACATCTCCACCCGTAATTTCTTGATTAAGGGTCAATTGATTTAGACCCCTAAGGACTGTTTCTACTTCAGGTAATTCAGGCATCAGTGAGCACGAGGAACGCAAACCACGCATTAATTAAAGCACTTTACAGTTTATAGCGACAGGGAGGTAGGGGAGATGGGAAGTAGGCAGACAAAGAGGAATTACCCCATTACCCATTACCCATTACCCATTACCCATTACCCATGCCCTAGTTACTTTTTCGCCTTTGCTTTGGGTGCTTCAATTTCTATTAATTCATCCTCACCAAAGTTATTGGTGTTGATGCCTGAGTAATTTACCTTGTTAAAGCGGACAATTACTGGGTATTTGATGCCGCCTGGGTCAATAGATGCCACGGTTCCTACATCCTGAAACCAGTAGGATTCTTTACGGAGGATACGTACTTTAGAACCACGTTGAACCATGAGTTTTTCCCTCTTAGTAGTCAATCGCCTATTTATACGGCTAATTGATTTCACTATAAGACTTAGCCGTTACCTTTATTTGTTTGTTAAGTTATTTGTCGAGTCAGTTTTTGAAATAAAAGCGTTGCAGCCTTTGCACAGCAACGCGATTGAGCTACTTTTGCTGGTGTACCGCCAATTTTCAATTTATCAACGTAATTGCCCAGGTACTGCCCCACTTCAGTTTGTAGCCGACGATTGGCTTTTGGTTCAATTCTGGTTAAGCACCATTGCCACAAAGCTTGACGGCAATGCCCACCAAGCCTCAGGAATCCAGCGCTGCGATTTACCGCTGGTATCTTCAATTAGCCCCATCCCGCGCTTTGAGTTTGAAGGCTCAAAGTGAGCGATCGCGCTTATGAACTTTGCCTTTATCCGTCGTAATTATTTCAATTACGGGTTTTCTGTCGGTTCCAAGGAAATTGTCTAACGGGTAAATGTGGGACAGCAAGAGCGATCGCACTCTTAACCCAAATCCAAATTCATCGGCAACGGGGTAAAATGCTACAGACAACGATCCGCGAAATCAATAAGGTAAAAACCCGATTCACTTTCAAGATATCTGTAGCAGCAGTTGGTTTGGACAAGGGTCCGCGACGGTGGATGTCTCCACCGTTTCGGCTACTGGGTGGGCGTAGCCTCCTTTATGCGGTTATTTGCGTAGATTATTCAAAGTTTTTAATTGGACAGAATTTTTCCATAACCGATGCCTGATGCTCTCAAGATCAGCAGAGCAGTCTTGCTTGTTAACTAGGTTTGATAAAGCTTCTACATCCTCATACAGATACTGTAAGTAAGATTTGAGATTATCAATTGTGTTTTCAATACGTTGCAGCCGTTTTTCGTAATCAACCATCAAACCTCTTTGCTAATTTGTAAACAGGCGTTAATCATGTCTTCGCGCTGCTTGGGTGTCCGGAGTCTGTATTGCTCGTCTGCTCTATCAGATAAATATTCCATCCACTCGTTTATTTCTAGCTGAGAAGTTTGTGCGAGTATTTGACAAGCAATTCCCGCAAGTAAGGAATTAGTTAAAAATTCCGACTTACCCATTACAATTTCATTGTTTTTTAATCGCATTAAAACCTCCGATTTAATTGTCGATATTAGGCGAATTATCGACGACGATTGTTAAACCGTTTTGCGTGTCGGCGTTATCAAGAATACTTTGCACATCCTTTGTTTATTTTCTCGGTTGACATCTGATTAACTTCATATCGTGCAAGATTACCGAATTCTTCAGCAACAGTTGCTGCTTGAAGGTCAATAAAACTTTCAAGTGTGAGAGACATTTGAGCGATGACGAACGTATTTACCAACAATGCTACGCTTGTGAATTAAAACGTAATCAGGGTTATCTGACGGTTGTAGGGACTTAAACATTACTAAAACCTCCAATTTATTTGACAATGATTGCAACGTTGCTCTAATAGCTTTGTAGCTAAGTTCCAACTATCAATCTGTCCGCTAAAAATCTCTTGGGAGTTCCGGATCGTCTTTAATTACGGGCGGGTAAAGTTGTGCCCAAACAAAAGCTTTCAGTTCCTCCCCAGCCAAGTGAGGGTCTTCCTCTTCGGCAATAGTGGCGATCGCTTCAAAAGTTTCGGACTGATAGTTCCCCAGGTTTTTGATCCGCTTGTAAGTGATAGTTTCAATTTTCATGGTGGTGATAAAATACGTCTGTCTGAGTTGGAGAGTGCGATGCCGAGTACGGCAACGCTTCGCGAACGCACACTCAAGAGCGCGATCGCACCAAAATTAAAATTCCTCGTCTGTGACTACTTCTAAGTCACTAACACTTGTTGAAGTAACATCCATATATTTAGCTTCTACAATCCCCATGTGTGGCATTTGGGTGTAGACATCAAGGATATGGTGGGTAGCTTTTTCGGTTTGGTCAACGACTACCAGCCCAATTTTGCAAGCAGTTCTAATTGCGGTTAAACCGAAAAACCACATTGAAAAAGCCGCTCGACCAATTGCCCAGCCAACAAAACGGTCAAACTCTCGCACAGAAGGTAGTTTGAGATCGACCCATTCGACGCGGCGTAACCGATTATTTTCCATAAATCACCCCGTTCTTAAAGCCTTGAAACTCGTTCTGACACTGGATAAGTGCTGTCTGTAACTCGGTATTCTTAATGTGCAGCCAGATGGCGACGCGCCCGCGCCGCCACCCCTAAAAATAATGGAGTGCGGTCGTTCTCTTTGATTCGGCTTTACCCCTAGACTGAAGATATGGCAGCACTTGCTTGATGATTTCCTGGTCTGAAGGTGTGCGTCCCAAGTTGGGCGCTCCGGCATCATCAGTAGCGATTATCACAGCAGCCTTGTACGTTAAATCTTCGCGTACGCCGGATTCTTCACAAGCTCTCAAGGTTGCACCGTAGAGGTTTGGGTCTACATGTTTACTCATTATTGCCGCCCTTACACTTAGAGTAATCCAGGATAATTGTTCGCCGTTCTTCTGTGAGATTGGCGTTACCGTCGCAAGGGCTGACTTCCAAGTAAGTCCCTATCCGGTAAAGAGCATTGTCCTTTGCTTGTTTTGATGAGGCGGTTTTGTAGAATTTCAGTTGCTTAGAGACGTATTTATCTGACATTATTAGATTGCTCCTTATTTTTATTTGGAGTCGAAACCCAGCGTTCCGCTATGGTTGCTGAGTTTTGTTTTTGAACTCTAGAAAAGGCGATCGCACAAGACTAGTAATCAAGCGCGATCGCTTTTTCATTGACGGTCAAATCCTCTATGCTACAAAATCAATTAGTTTCTTTCCCCAGTCGCGAAAATAAAGTTTCAGTAAAGTACAACAAACCTCATTGCATTATCCCCGTATCAGACATTACATGGATAACGCAACAAGTAAAAGCAGTTTAAACATTGTGGAATGAATGTTGGGTATCAGACCCATTTGGCAGTCGATGGGAGAAGCTGTCAACTAACCTCACATCAACAGCATTTAGGTTAGCTAGAAAGATTTTATACGCAGCTGGACTATTTGAATTTAAGCGCGATACCTGCATACATGACAGTCGAAAAACAGCAGGCTGGTTAGTAATTAATCTGCATGGCGCTAGAAGAATTAAAGACTTTTGGTGCAGTGAAGAAGCTGAAATTATATCCGACACAAACACGGCGACATCCGACATAAACACGGCGATATCCGACACAAACACGGCGATATCCGACATAAAATCAACGGTGGAAATTGCCGAAACCCCTGAGTTTTCAAGCGTTTCATCACGAGCTTCTTGAGAAAGCTCGTGCGAGTGGGGGAAAGATAGGTAAGAAGTTAGCCAAAGTTCTAGAAACTTGCTTTAAATACGCAGATGGATGGACTCCAACTATGAAACAGACCATTTTTGACATCTTTGATCACAGATACAGATGGAAAATTGACGACAGGCGGCTTGAATTAGTCTCTAGCTTTGACGAATTCCATCTACAAAGATTTCTCTCCAAATTTAAATTTGTCTGGTCAGACCGGGGTATGAGTGCCCCTAGAACCTTCGATGAAACTTTGCGCGACCTAACACAAAATCGTTTTATTGGAGAAGATATCAAACTGCAAATAGAAAGTTTTCTGCAAGACTTATCAAAACCTCAAGAAAGGCGAATGGCTTTTATTGATAGTTGATTGCGCCTGATAAAGAAAAACCGCCATCGAAAGTGGCGGCGCGTTAAAAAGCTCGAATTATAAATTATGCATCAACCTCTTCAATTGCAGCTGTTTGACTTTCCTACTCAGCCTCAAATCAAGGTAATTTACGATCCTTACTGGGATGAACTGAAGGCACAAGCCGATGGTATTGTTGAACAGGCATTTTTAAGCATCAATGCCAAAACTGAAATAATTTTTGACGTTGACGCGGCGGTTGGCGCGGACAGAAAATTCTGTCCGTCCACACGCCGCGCTCTAGTTGCGCCCCAACAAAATCAACGTGTTGGGGCGCAACTTTCCTTTGATGAGTCTCCGTACAAAAGTGTTGGGGCGCAAGTTATTAGTGATACTAAAAAAATTGCGCCCCAACACGATACGAAACTATACGACCGTCATACCGAGGAAAGCCCTACTCATTGGGTAGAAAAGTATTGGGTTGAAAGAGTTGGTAACAAATATTGGTACTATCGCTACTGCTGGATGGAAGGAAGGAAGAAAAACCGAATTTACATTGGGGCAGTGCGATCGCCAAAAGCCAATTTGAAAAAGCAGGCTGTCCTTGAGGCGATTCTGGATGGTCAATCCCTCCAAGAGATAATCGCGTTAATCCGAAGTCTTAGGAGTTAGTCCACGCAACTCAGCTCGGAAAGTACAATTGTGCCAAAGTGCTAAAGCAGTAGAAAAAGGTGATCGTGTTACGTCAAGCGATCACAAACGAAAATTAAGTAACCATCACTATAACCTTACGAATCGATTTGGATTGACGGTTGATACATCTGGTCAACTTGTTGCCAACCCGCCGAAGCCAGTTTTTGAAGTACTCCAGCCAGCGCTAAAGGTTCGTCAAATTCCCCTGCTTGCAGTTTGTCGTAAAAAGTTTCAATATCTAAAAACAATTTATTCATCGGCTGTAGCTCACTAATAAGGGGATTTCTTTAACCCCAGAGGTTAATAAAAGTTTCATGTCTTTCTCGAAGGCTTGCCAACCAACGCTGGTTCTTAACACTACGCACCCCGCTGCTACCGGGCGTATTGCTGTCAAAATGTACCCCAAAGTCACCGCGCTGCACGTCATTAACCGTCACCATATGTGGGTTAATTTTGTAAAAGTTACCCTCAACGCCGCGCACACCGGGCATATATATAGGTGTGGTTGCAACTTGGTAGCAGTCAACGCCAATAACGTTATTAGCAGGAATTGGTCCTTTACCTGGGGATGAGAGACAGTCAAACCTTTGATTGTTAGGAAGTCCACTAGTAGCAATGTAGGTGTTAGCAATGCTGGTCAACTCAGAGTCGAGTAACAGAAGGCGCCCTTCAGGTTTCACAGCTTAAACACGATGACTGGATTTCCGGCTTCAGCATTTCCCGCTAACATTGTTTTTCCGAAACCAAGCAGTGTTACTCCCACGCCAACTCCCACGCCGTCGCCAACTCCCACGCCAACGCCGACACCAACACCGACGCCAACTCCCACGCCGACGCCAACGCCGACACCGTCGCCAACTCCCACGCCAACTCCCACGCCGACACCGTCGCCGACGCCAACACCAACTCCCACGCCGTCCCCAAGCCCATCACCTGAACCACAAACAGATCCAAGTGGTCCAAAAATTCCAAATCTCTATCAATATTTATTTATAATTTTTCCCTATTCAACCATTTAACCATTTATAGACTGAACAAAAATGGTTGAAAGCCATATACTACTTTGACATACTCACCGGGCTGAAGCCTCGGTGATTCTTGACGCTTCAACGGATTCTGCTACTGAAGTAGTCTTACAATTCCTCTGCGTCCGTTTAGAGTCGTGGCAATGCCCTGTCCCGACTTTATTTATATTTTTTGCGGCATTTTCATCCCGATCATGTTCAGATCCACAACCTAAGCATTTTACTAGTCGAACTTTTAAATCTAGCTTGCCCCACTTGTAACCGCAATCAGAACATATTTGGCTTGTTGGTTCCCATCGATTTATGACATGAAAAATTCTATTAAATTTTTCAGATTTACCTTCGCACAACGTTCTAAATTCTCTCCACCCTTGAAGGCTGATGGCTCTAGAAAGTTTACGGTTTTTAACCAGACCCGAAACATTTAAATCTTCCAAAACAATAGCTTGGTTTTCGCTCACTATTTTGGTAGAAAGTTTATGCAAAAAATCTTTGCGAATATCTGCAATTTGATTATGCAATTTCGCAATTCTAATGCGAGTGATATTTCTACGTTTTGATTCTTTAGGTTGACGTGCTAGTTTTTTCTGAAGTTTGCGAATTTTTCTATCTAGACTTGAATAGTTAGGGCTTTCGGCTTTAGATCCATCCGACATTACAGCAAAAGTTTTGATTCCTAAATCAATACCAATACTTTGGTTTTTGGCATCAATGTTGACGGGTTCAACTTCTACTACAAAGCTCAAGAAATAGCGGTTAGCGCAATCTTTAATTACAGTTAACGAGCTAGGCGAAGAGGGCAAATCTCTAGACCAAATAGGGCTAACATTACCAATTTTAGCCAAGTAAACTTGCTTCCCTTGAAATGTGAAACCTCCTATCCTAAATCGTGCTGACTGCTGATTAGTTTTCTTTTTAAATTTGGGTCTACCTACTTTCTTGAAGGCGTGTCGCCGGACAGAATCTTCTGTCCGGCGAACCGCCGCCCCTTTACGTTTCCCTTTTAGAGAGTCGAAAAAGTTTTTGTATGCAACGCCCAAATCCGCAACAGATTGTTGCAACGGGATATTAGATACTTCAGATAACCATTGCCGTTCAAGAGTTTTCTTCGCTTGAGTAATAACTAGCTTTTGCAAGTCATTATTACTTGGTAGCTTCTCTAAACCCTTACAGATAGCCAGGGCATCGTTCCACACAACACGAACACAACCAAACAATTGAGCTAGGCTTCGTTGCTGTTGGTCTGTTGGATAAAAACGATATTGATATCTGGCTTTCATGCTTAGTGCTATAATTGGTCTGTAGATATATTATATATTGGTCTGCATAAAATGACAAGCCTGTTTCGTAGGGAAAGGCATAGTTTTACAGATTTAAAAATACATTTGGTCTGCGTTACGAAATACCGTAGGGCTGTATTTACATTAGAAAGTCTTGCGGAAATTGAAAATTCATTTCAAGAAGTGGCTAAAAAAATGGATTTTCAAATAATTGAATTTAATGGTGAGGCTAATCATGTTCACGCGCTGATTGAGTATCCGCCCAAGTTATCCATCTCTCAAATAGTTAACGCATTAAAAGGTGTTTCTAGCCGTCGCTATGGGCAAGCTGGATACAAAAAACCTCATAAAGAAGCGCTATGGAGTCCTAGTTATTTCGCTATTTCTGTAGGTGGAGCGCCCTTAGAGGTATTAAAAGAATATATTAGGAATCAAGAAAAGCCGTCGTAGAACGACGGGGCTTGTGTCCCATTTTTTCGGTCAGAAAAACGGAGAGACAGGGATTCGAACCCTGGTTAAGTTGCCCTAAACAGCATTTCCAGTGCTGCGCCTTCAACCACTCGGCCATCTCTCCAGATGCCACAATTTATAATATTACTATAAAATAGCAAAAAATGCAAAGATATTTTTTGGGAATGGGGAATGGGGAATGGGGAGTGGGGAGTGGGGAATGGGGAATGGGTAATCGGGCAGGGGGGCAGGGGGGCAGGGGGAGAAATATTTCTTCTTTCTTACCGATGCCCAATGCCCTATGCCCTATGCCCTATGCCCTATGCCCTATGCCCAATTACCAATTACCCAATCCAAAATCAACATGTCTCGTACATACACAATTAAAGTTCGCGATCGCGCTTCTGGTAAAGAATATACCTTAGAAGTGCCAGAAGACCGCTACATTCTGCACAGCGGCGAAAAACAAGGGGTAGAACTGCCGTTTTTGTGCCGAAATGGGGCTTGTACCACTTGTGCTGTGCGAGTGCTGTCAGGAGAAATTTATCAACCGGAGGCGATCGGACTTTCCCCAGAGTTGCAGCGTCAAGGTTATGCGCTGTTGTGTGTCAGTTACGCACGTTCTGATTTATACGTGGAGACACAAGACGAAGACGAAGTTTATGAACTTCAGTTTGGACGCTATTTTGCTAGAGGAAAAGTGAAAGCGGGTTTACCTTTAGATGAAGATTAAGGAGTTGTTAGTTGATAGTAGTTAGTTGATGGTTGATAGTAGTTAATTGATAAGAAATATACGTAGGGTGCGTGATTGTTTAAATCCGTAACGCACCCTACAAATACTAACATCAATTAACCAATAAGCACTAACAATTAACCACTAACCACTAACAATTAACCAATGATTAAAATCATAATTTTAGCTTGCCTGTTACTTCTAGTGGGTTGTCAACCTAAAACCCCGCTTGCTGACAATCAGCCTTTGGTGAAAGTAGCGCGGGTGGTGAGCGGGCAGACGTTGGAGGTGTTAGGCTTGGCAGAGCAACCGAATTTGATTTCTCAGGTGCGGTTGGTTGGTATAGAAGCACCAGATTTGCGCCAGCGTCCGTGGGGAGATACGGCGAAAGATGCGTTAGAAATGATGATTGGCGGTGCAGAACAATATGTCAAGCTGGAGTTTGATATCCAACCCAAAGACAAAATTGGGCGGACTTTGGCTTATGTGTGGAAAGATAAGGTGTTCTTGAATGAACGGCTAGTCAAACAAGGGAATGTGCTGTTTGTTGCGCGATCGCCTAATCATAAATACGACCAACTTTTAGATCGCGCTCAACAATGGGCTAGACTCATGCAACAAGGCATTTGGAACCCGGAAAAACCGATGCGTCTGACTCCTGCTGAGTTTCGCTGTCAAAATCGTTAGGTAAATTGTAAACTACTTTTATTGATGAATTTGGGCAAGGCGTGTAGTTAGACAAGTTGTCTTTTGACAAAAGATGGCAATTTTGATATGTGTGTGATTAATAGTAGTGAGCGATTTATCGCTCAATTTCAAGCGAAGACAGCGCTTACTACGGAGTCTAAATTCATATGAAATTAAATGTAAAATGTACTACGTTTGTTCTGGCAATTTTAGTGGGAATCCCATTTATCAATACTCAGTCCAAACAAGCGATCGCCTCTCAAACCGAAGAAGTTACAATCAAATTTGCGGGTAAGGTCGGTAATAATGCCTTTAGTTGTGGCACTAGTTATCAATTAGGGAAACCTGCTACAACTGTTACTGCTTTAGATTTCCGCTTTTACGTTTCTGACATTGCGCTGATTGATGCTAATGGTAAAGCTGTTCCTCTCAACCTCAAGCAAGATGGTAAATGGCAATATCAAAACGTCGCTCTCATCGACTTTGAAAATAAAACTGGTGGTTGCGTTAATGGTACAATCGAAACGAGCGATCGCGTAGTCGGTACAATTCCCAAAGGCAACTACAAAGGCTTAAAATTTACTTTGGGTGTCCCTTCTAACTTGAATCACGAAGACTCCACCCTTGCCCCTTCACCTTTAAATCTCACCTCGTTATGGTGGAGTTGGCGTCTTGGATACAAGTTTGCTCGCATCGACTTTGAAAATCAACGTACTGCCCAAGCAACCATGCACAAGCAGCACCAACATAACGATAAAGAAAATGGCAACGGCTTTCTCATCCACTTAGGTAGCACCGGTTGTCAAGCCGAAACCTCTACCCAAAAACCAGCAACAGAATGTAGCAATGCCAACACATCAACTATCACCTTTACTAACTTTAATCCAGCCAAAAACATCGTTGTTGCTGATATAGCTAGACTGCTAGCAAGCACAAATCTCAACCGCAATCAGCCAAATACATCACCTGGATGTATGTCAGAACCTAATGACAATGACTGCGCTGGCATTATGGCAAGCTTTGGTATACCTTTTGGTGGTATCTCACCAAAACCAAGTTTTTTTCGAGTTGAGTAAAGCACATGATTTTTAAGTGGAAACGCTGGTTTGCTTTAACAGTGATTTTCGCAATAACATTCTGCTTATCTATCGGTCTGAGTAAAGTTTTATCAGCACCAAACACTGCTTACGTCTGGAATATCCCCTCTTGGATGCCAAAGCCAGTTGTCCCTGCTGATAACCCGATGACAGCAGAAAAAGTAGAACTCGGTCGTTATCTTTTTTATGAAAAACGCCTTTCTATTAATGGGGAATTTTCCTGTGCTTCCTGTCACATTCAAAAGCTAGCTTTCACCGATGGTAAAGCGATCGCTGTGGGGGCAACCCAAGAAAATCACCCGCGAAATTCAATGAGTCTGGTAAATATAGCTTACAACTCCGTTCTCACTTGGGCGCATCCAGGGATGAAAAAGCTAGAGGTGCAAGCATTGATACCAATGTTTGGCGAACATCCGGTAGAAATGGGTTTGACAGGAAAGGAAAATGATATTTTGCAGATGTTGCGAGAAGACCCTAATTATCAAAAGTTGTTTGCCGCAGCTTTTGATAAAGGAGATAGTAATATTAATCTGAAAAACCTGACAAAAGCTTTAGCTTCATTTGAACGCAGTTTGATTTCCGCCAACTCCCCCTATGACCGTTACCGTTATGGTAATGATAAAAATGCTATCTCAGCAGCGGCGAAGCGAGGTGAGACACTGTTTAATAGCGAACGTTTGGAATGTTTCCACTGTCACGGTGGCTTCAACTTCAGCGACTCAATCAAACATGAGCGTTTGGCGTTTGAGGAAATTGCTTTCCACAACACAGGACTTTACAATATTGATGGTAAAGGAGCATATCCACCTAATAATACTGGAGTGTATGAGATTACACATAAACCGTCAGATATGGGTCGATTTAAAGCCCCCACATTACGAAATATTGCTTTGACTGCTCCGTATATGCATGATGGCAGTATTCCTACTTTAGAAGAAGTTATCGACCACTACGCAGCTGGTGGTAGAACTATTGATAGTGGGGTAGGAAGTAAAAATCCTTTCAAAAGTAACTTTATTTCTGGATTTAAATTGACTCAACAGGAAAAGCAAGATTTGTTAGAATTCCTGCGAAGTTTAACGGATGAATCGTTTATCAATAATCCAGCTCAAGCTAATCCGCAAGTTCAGTAAAAAATAAACTAGATATGCAAATTTTCCTAGATATTGCTACAGAAGCAGCATTAGCTGCCGGTGCGGTTTTGCAAGGTTACTTGGGTAAATTAGAAGACGCAATTACCGAAAAAGGACGCCCAGGTGATTTAGTCACCGCTGCTGATAAAGCTTCCGAAGTGGTGATTTTGGATATTTTACGTCGCCACTTTCCAGAACACTCTATACTTGCTGAAGAATCAGGTAAGTTAGGAAATCAAGACAATGAATTTCTTTGGGCGATCGACCCCCTAGATGGTACAACTAACTACGCTCATCAATATCCGTTTTTTGCAGTTTCTATTGGGCTGTTAATTAATGGTGTTCCGCAAGTTGGTGTGATTTACGACCCATTCCACGATGAATTATACCGTGCAGCCACGGGTTTAGGAGCAACGCGCAATCGTCGTCCGATCAAAGTTTCCGAAACTTCAGAACTAAGTAAAAGTTTGTTAGTTAGCGGATTTGCCTACGATCGCCGCGAAACATCTGATAATAATTATGCCGAATTTTGTCACCTCACCCACCTAACCCAAGGAGTTAGACGCAGTGGTTCCGCATCTTTAGATTTGGCACATGTCGCCTGCGGACGTTTGGATGGTTATTGGGAAAGAGGTCTTTCACCTTGGGATATTACCGCTGGCATTATTTTACTACAAGAAGCCGGCGGTAAAGTCACAGCTTACGATCGCACTCCTTTAAAAATTGAGTCTGGTAAACTTCTTGCCACTAACGGTCACATCCACGACCAGCTAAGTCAAGAATTACAGCAAGTTCCCCCTTTGTCAGCGTGGGGATGAGGGGATGAGGAGGCAGGGGAAGCAGGGGAGGCAGGGGAGGCAGGGGAAGCAGGGGAGGAATTACCCAATGCCCAATGCCCAATGCCCAATTCCCAATGATGTTAAATTTATAGCCATTTCTCAGAAGCAAAGTACACTAGTAAAATCTAATGGACTGCTTGGTGCAAAGCTTCTCTCTATATGTCTTGGAAAATAGATCGTGGACTGTTTAAGTATGATTTCACAGATTATCACGCAGTTTTGTGTGTTCCGGTGGATGCGGATGTAAAAGATATTCGCAAACGCTATCTGAAAATCGCTCGTCGTCTGCACCCTGATAGTAATGCTAACGCTAGCCCTGCTGAGAAACAACTAGCTACTGAGTTGTTATCAAAGTGGGTTAATCCTGCTTACGAAAAACTCTCAGCCGATCGCACGCGTGCAGAATATATGGTAGTTTTGTCGCAAATGGGCAAACGTTTGATACAAGATTCATCTACGGTGGAACTAAACACTGATTTGGCAAGGCAGTTAGCTGGTACACCAAATGTGGATCATGCATACAAAAGTGCGATCGCTAAAATTGCCGAAACTCAATATGACTCTTTAGAAAAAGTCCTACAAATCGTTGCTTATGTCAGTGAGTTGAATTTAGTTTACTTAATGCGGACTGCGGGTAAATCATTTGCAGCTTCCCAGCAAGCAACCCAAAGCCAAATTCACACAGGTGTACCTACCCCAAATAAAGCTACTAATACACCTCCTCCTGCCCCACCAGCGCCTCCAAAAGAAGATTCTGTGGCAATTCAGTATTTGCGTCGCGCTCAAGAATTGCTCGGAAAAAATCAATTGGCACAAGCTAGGGTAGAATTGCAAGATGCCATAAAACTAGAGCCTAATAATAGTCGCTGTCATAGCTTGATTGGAGTGGTGTATTTGAAGCAAAATCAAAGCACAATGGCAAAGGTTCACTTTGACCGCGCTCTGCAACTAGACCCCAATGATGAAACGGCATTGAAGGGTAAACGCGTACTAGAACAGGCTTTGGGACAAAAACCAGGTGGTTCTAAAGTGACTTCATCCTCTAATGGGGGTAAGCAATCAGATAAATCTGGCAATGGTGGTTTATTTGGCGGTTTGTTTGGTGGGAAGAAAAAATAATGGTGTATCAACCAGCAGCGGGTGCAAGGGATTTATTACCCTTAGATGTAGCTCAAAAACGCTGGATTGAAGATAGGTTAGAACAAGTGTTTCACCGTTGGGGATATCACAGGATTATCACCTCAACTTTAGAACGCATGGATACTCTAATGGCGGGAGAAGCAATCGATCGCAAAAGAGTGATTCAATTGCAAAATTCCGAAGATGAAGAATTAGGCTTGCGTCCAGAACTCACAGCCTCAATTGCGCGTACCGCAGTAACACGCATGGCTGGTGTTACTTTTCCGCAACGCTTGTATTATAATGCCAATGTGTTTCGCCGCACCACAGAAAGTAGGCACAATCGCCAGCAAGAATTTTATCAAGCTGGGGTAGAGTTGCTTGGTGGTGGGGGATTGTTGGGAAATGCAGAAGTGCTGCTGTTGGTGGCTGATTGTCTGCAAGCACTTTCAATTTCACATTGGCATTTAATTTTAGGCGAAGCGGGAATTACGCGATCGCTTTTATCGGCTTTTCCCCCAAATCTACAAGCTACTGTCAGAAGCGCGATCGCTAATTTAGATCGTATTGCTCTCGACAGTTTACCCTTGAGCGATGAACTCAAACAACGCGCCAGAATCATGTTAGATTTGCGCGGAAACCCGGCAGATGTTTTGGAACTCGTCAGCAATTTAGGATTAGACGCCGAACAGCAAACAGCCGTAAACGATCTCAAATCTCTGGTAGAATTACTAGAATCCAAAGGGGATTTACCGTTAATTCTTGACCTCAGCTTAATTCAAACTATAGATTATTACACTGGCATTGTCTTTGAAGTTGTCAGTGATACCGAAACGCAAGCGCGGGTTTTAGGGCGGGGTGGTCGCTACGACCAGCTTTTGGGACTATATCATCCCCAAGGCGAAAACATTCCCGGTATTGGCTTTGCACTCAATATAGAAGATTTATACCAAATATTGTTATTAAATAAGTATTTACCGCAAGCGACACCAGCCAGCAATTGTTTAGTAGTACCAGAGACAGCAAATGCTTACGCTGCGGCGTTTGCTTACGCACAAAAACTCCGAGATTCTATAGAATTAGTGCGGGTAGAAATCGACTTGGGGGAACGTGACGCAGAAGCAATTCGGGAATATGTACGCGATCGCCAAATTGCCCAAATTGTCTGGATTAAAGCTGATGGATCGCCGATGATTGAGTCAATGGTCTAGGGCATGGGGCATGGGGCATGGGGCATTGGGCATTGGTGAAAAAGCATATACTATAGACTTTGGATTGATGATTAAGTATTGTTGCTAGGCTATAAATAGCTGGTTCAATACAGCTATAAGCGATCCAAGAGGGGAATTATGCCGCATACAATTGTTACTAATGTTTGTGAAGGTGTCGCAGATTGCGTCGATGCCTGTCCAGTAGCTTGCATTCATCCAGGACCGGGCAAAAACACCAAGGGAACTGATTGGTATTGGATTGACTTTGCTACCTGCATTGACTGTGGTATATGTCTTCAAGTATGCCCGGTAGAAGGAGCGATCGTTCCGGAAGAAAGACCGGATTTACAGAAAACGCCATAATAGTTATTAGTCCAGAGTCCATAGTCAATAGTTATTTTTATTTGACTAATGACTCTTGACTAATGACGGCAGGTGCTTCAAGCCGGGAAACCCGTCCAACGCACTGCCTCCCCAATGCCCAATGCCCAATGCCCAATGCCCAATGACTAATGACTATTTGCTAGAAGTTAACGATGTCCGCGCTGGATATATTAAAGATGTGGATATTTTGCAAGGCGTAAATTTTCGGGTACAAGCTGGGGAATTAGTTACAGTGATTGGTCCCAACGGTGCTGGTAAATCCACCTTGGCAAAAACGATTTTTGGACTTTTGACACCTCATACAGGTACAATTACCTTCAAAGGTGAAAATATCACCGGACTAAAGTCAAATCAAATCGTCCAGCGGGGAATGTGCTATGTACCGCAAATCGCCAACGTTTTCCCCTCCCTCAGCGTGGAAGAGAATTTAGAAATGGGTGCTTTTGTCCGCAACGTTGCTTTAAAGCCGTTGAAAGACAAAATATTTAGCATGTTTCCTAGATTAAGCGATCGCCGTCGTCAACGTGCCGGCACACTTTCTGGAGGGGAACGCCAAATGTTAGCAATGGGCAAAGCTTTGATGTTAGAACCGAGTTTGCTGCTATTAGATGAACCTTCTGCGGCTTTATCTCCTATCTTGGTAACGCAAGTATTCGACCAGATTAAACAAATTAATCAAAGTGGTACAGCGATCGTACTAGTAGAGCAAAATGCTCGTAAAGCCCTGGAAATGGCTCATCGCGGTTGTGTCCTAGAGTCTGGACGCGATGCTATCACAGGCGCCGGTCAAGACTTGTTGAACGATCCGAAAGTCGGTGAATTGTATCTTGGTGCCGGGAAAAGGCATTAGGGAGATGGGGGAGCCAGTTGATTAAGTTTTGTCAAGAAAAAGCGGCTTTGGCATAAAACTCGCACTTCTAAAGCTGAGAAGTATACAGAAGTTACTTTAACTTTCAGCAATTGTGGTTTACTGAAAACTGGTGCAACTGCTACAAAGTGGTGAGGGGAGTGCAATGTCTAAGATGAGTATTCGTTTGGGCTGGTTTTTAGGAATTGCGACATGCAGTGCGATCGCATTTTCTCCCAATTCTGCTTCTGCCCAAATTACCCCAGATAGCACTCTCCCGAATAATTCCATCGTCACACCAAATGGCAGCACCCTCAATATCACAGGAGGAACCCAAGCTGGTGGCAACTTGTTCCACAGCTTTAGCGAGTTTTCTGTTCCCACTGGTGGCACTGCTTTCTTTAACAATGCTGTAGATGTTCAAAATATATTCAGTCGCGTGACGGGTGGGTCAGTCTCTAACATTGATGGGTTAATCCGGGCTAATGGTACAGCCAACCTGTTTTTGATTAATCCCAATGGGATTATTTTTGGTAAAAATGCCTCATTGAACATCGGTGGCTCATTTCTTGCCAGTACGGCGAGTAGTCTGAAATTTGCTGATGGTACGGAATTTAGTGCCACTTCTCCCCAAACCACACCTCTACTAACTGTAAGTGTTCCTACTGGTTTGCAATTTGGGGCGAATCCGGGAAATATCGTCAATCAATCTCAGGTACGCAATAGTAATGGTGAACTCGTTGGTTTTCAAGTTGAGCCTGGGAAAACCTTGGGGTTGGTGGGCGGTGATGTTACTCTAGAGGGAGGTATTGTCTTTGCTCCTGACGGACGGATTGAGCTAGGGAGTGTTGCAGGTAACGGTTTGGTAAGCCTGACAACAACTGACACTGGCTATACTCTGGGCTATGGGAACATTAAGGACTTCCAAGATATTCGTTTGATGCAACGAGCCATTGTCACTACTAGTGGCGATAGCGGTGGCAGTATCCAGGTGCAGGGCGCTAACGTGACGCTCACGGACGGTTCGCAAATTCAGACAGATCTTCTGGGTGCGGGGACTGGGGAAGGTTTGACTGTCAATGCCTTAAAATCGGTGCAGCTGATCGGCACTTCAGCTGATGGTTCAGACTACAGCGGCTTATCAAGTGTCAATGATGGGACAGGAAAAGCGGGAGACTTGACAATTAATACCAGACAGCTACTAGTTCAAGATGGGGCTAGGGTTGATGTTAGCATCTATGGTTCAGGCAAAGGGGGAAGTTTGAGTGTGAATGCCTCAGAGTCAGTGCAATTAATTGGTCGTCTAAACCGTGGTTTTCCCAGTGCCTTGTCCGCTATTGTTAGCTCGAAAGCAACAGGAGATGGGGGAAATTTGACAATTACTACCAGACAGTTACTGCTTCGGGATGGGGCAAGGGTTTCAGCGACTACTCTTGGTTTAGGTAAGGGTGGGAGTTTAAATGTCAATGCCTCTGAATCAGTGCAACTAGTTGGCATCACTGCTGATGGTCAGTCGGATGGCGGTTTGGCTACTCAAACTCAAGGCGAAGGAAAGGCGGGAGACTTGACGATTAATACCAAGTATTTACTGGTTCGGGATGGAGCTCAAATTTCAACTGGCACTTATGGTTCAGGCAAGGGTGGGAGTTTGAATGTCAATGCCTCTGAATCAGTGCAACTAATTGGTTATCCAGCCAATGGTTTTGCCAGTGCCTTGGTTTCTCAATCTGGAAGGGGAGCAAGAGGAGAGGCGGGTTCCTTGACGATTAACACTCCTGTGTTGCGCCTTCAAGATGGGGCTAGGGTTGATGCTAACACTCTTGGTTCAGCGGATGGAGGAACTTTGAATGTGAATGCTTCCGAATCAGTGCAACTGATTGGCATCTCAGCTGATGGTCAGTTTTCCAGCGATTTGTCTGCTAAAACTTACGGTACAGGAAAAGCAGGTTCCTTGACGATTAACACTCCTATGTTGCTCCTTCAAGATGGAGCCCAGATCTCAGTAGGCACGTTTGGTTTAGGGGAAGGGGGGAGTTTGAATGTGAATGCTTCCGAATCAGTACAACTTATTGGTCGTTTACCCAATAGATCGATTTTCAGCGGCTTGTATACTCAAACTGAAGGGGCAGGAAAAGCAGGTTCCTTAACGATTAACACTCCTGTGTTGCTCCTCCAGGATGGAGCCAAAATCTCAGCTAGCACGCGTGGCTCAGGGGATGGGGGGAGTTTGAATGTTAATGCTTCCGAATCAGTACAATTGATTGGTACCTCAGCCAATGGTCAGTCTCCTAGCGCTTTGGTCGCTATCGTTAGCATTCAAGGGACAGGAAAAGCAGGTTCCTTGACAATTAACACTCCTATGTTACTTATTTGTGATGGGGCACAAGCCACAGTCAGCAACCTTGGAAAAGGGGAGGCGGGCAACCTTGGCATCACCGCTAGCTCTGTGCGACTCGACAACGGCAAGATAATAGCACAGACGCGCTCTGGCAATGGCGGCAACCTCAATCTGGGTATTGCAGACTTATTGCTGATGCGTCATGGTAGTGAAATTTCCACCACGGCAGGCACGGCAGAAGCTGGTGGTGATGGTGGCAATATTAAGATTGATGCCCCCAATGGCTTCATCGTTGCCGGAGCAAGGGAAAATAACGACATCACCGCTAATGCGTTTAGTGGCAGTGGAGGGAGAGTCACAATTAACGCTACTGGCATTTTTGGTATGACAGTGCGTACTCGTGAAGACTTGGTGAGGCTGCTAGGAACTAACTTAGACCCTCAACTGCTACCAACAAATGACATCACAGCAATTTCCCAGACAAGTCCTACTTTAAACGGTACTGTAACAGTCAACACCCCAGATGTTGACCCCAATCGTGGCTTAGTCAACTTGCCAACCGTACCACTTGACACCGAAGTGTCCCAAGTCTGTCAACCACGTACAGCACAAAATCAAAGCAGTTTTGTCATTACTGGACGTGGTGGCTTACCCCCCAACCCCAGAACCGATCTCCTCACTCCTGACGCAGTTCAAGTAGATTGGGTAACGCTTAACCCAAACAGTAACAACCGTACTCCAACTGTTATAAAAAGTCCCACTCCAACTCCACCACAACCTATTATTGAGGCTACTGGGTGGGTGCGAAACGAAAAGGCAGAGGTGGTTTTAACAGCGAATCCGTCCACAGCTATCCCTCATAGTCCTTGGATAACCCCTGCATCTTGCAATACTAAAACGTGAGTATCCGAACCTAGGCAATATCTTGCTCAACGAGGTACGACCGGACAAGATAGCTGCAAGGGCATTAACTCTAACCGCAGCCTTACAAATTATTTCGGCTGGTGTGGACAGGGGGAGCTTTCTTGAGCAGGGGGAGCTTTCTTGAGCAGGGGAGAGGAATTTTCCCCTATGCCCATTGCCCAATGCCCATTGCCCAATGCCCATTGCCCATTGCCCAATTACCAAAAATTAAATGACTCTTAAACCGTGTAAGAGGGTACTCTCACATCCCTCTTAAGTCTGATATGTTCCTGGCAACAACTAAACTGTTGTCAGGTAAATCAATGAGTCGAATTAATGGATTTGTCGGGCGTCGTCATTTCTTGAAGCTGGCTAGTATGGCTAGCTTTGGTATTGCTACTTATAGCATACTTTGGGGCACACAGCAAGCTGTTAATCCACAAATTATAGTTGCTGATACTCATCCAGTCAACCCTAATCCAGTAATTCCTGATGTCGCTTTAAGGCGATTGCTGGATGGAAATAAACGATTTATACAGCAAAAATCTCAACATTCTGATGAATCTTTAGAACGTTTGCGATTAGTTGCTAAAACACAGCATCCTTTTGCGTCTGTATTGGGCTGTGCAGATTCTAGAGTACCAGCAGAAATTATTTTCGATCAAGGACTTGGAAATTTATTTGTGGTGCGAGTCGCTGGTAATGTCGTCAATGATTTGGTTACAGGCAGCCTAGAATATTCTACTACAGTATTGGGTTCTCAGCTCATCCTAATTTTAGGTCATAGAAGATGCGGTGCAGTCGCAGAGGCAATCAAAAACGAGCCACTTCCAGGGAAAATTGGCTCTGTTATTGAGGGCATTAAACCTGCTGTAGAAAGGGTAAGATTAACAACTGGCGACATCACCGAAGATGCGGTTATTGCCAATATTCAATATCAGGTTGAAGAATTGGCGAACAAGTCAACGATTTTGGCTAAATTGGTAAGCGTTGGCAAACTAAAAATTGTTGGCGGTTGTTACGATCTTGATACTGGCAAGGTAACTGTAATTACTTAATTCAGCGGATATTGTCTTAATGACCGAATTAACTTAAAGTGCGTAAATCCTAAGTCAAATTAAGTGTCCTTTAGTAAAGTACGACCAGCAAAAGGCGACTTTCACCAATTTAGTTAACGGGTAATACTATTATTTTGTGGGTCATGATTTTAGCGATGTCTGACGACAAGCCCTTCGGGTTCGGGAGTTCGCAATCGACGGGAACCGCCAAGACTGCGACTCCCTCACCGCTTTGCGTCTACGCCAACCATAGACAAACACCACACTCAAGCCAAATATTCTTCTATAGCTAAAAAGTTCAATTGTTATACCGAATTTTGGTATAGTTAGTGCAAATAAGAAAAGATTTTTTGATTACTCAGTTGCAGTAATACTTTAGATTGTCCTGACTCATAGCGTCTTTGCTTTCTGTGTATATATAGGAATGCTTTCATTGCGGATGAGGATTGAATTTATTTGTATAGCAACTTGGTATCAATTTTGTGTATCAAATTAAGGTAAATTCATGAGCCGAATTAATGGATTTGTTGGGCGTCGTAATTTATTAAAGTTAGTAGGTGTGGGAGGTGCTGGTATTGCTGCTACTGCTGCTAGCGGTGTACTTTTAAGTGGAGAGAAAGCTGTTGCTCAACAACAATCTACTTTTGTACAAAAACCTCAACCAGTTAGTCCTGATGCAGCTATAAAAAGATTGGTGGAAGGAAATCAACGGTTTGTTGACGGAAAGCGTCTCAACCCCAACCAATCACGATTGCGTTTGCAAGAAACTGCTGTAGCTCAGTATCCGTTTGCAGCTATACTAGGTTGTGCTGATTCGAGAGTGCCTGCGGAAATTGTTTTCGATCAGGGATTGGGGGATTTATTTGTCGTGCGACTTGCTGGTAATGTAGCTGCTCAAGAGGCTATTGGTAGTTTAGAATTTGCTACTGCCGTATTGGGTGCCCAAACTATCATGGTTTTAGGTCATGCAAGATGCGGTGCAGTTTCTGCCGCAATCAAAGGTGATCCTCTCCCAGGTAGAATTGGCATTTTTGTTGAGGAAATCAAACCAAGTGTAGAAAGGGTAAGAAACAAAACTGGCAATATGCAAGAAAATGCTGTTATCGCCAATGTCCAATATCAGATGGGAAGATTAACAGAAAGCTCAACGATTTTAGCAAACTTGATCAAAGAAGGCAAACTGAAAATAGTTGGTGGTCATTACGACCTCGCCAAAGGAAAAATCACCATGTTAAGCTGATTTTGGCAAGCTTTCTCTGTTAAGAATTGTCGTGCTTCTCAAACTCAATCCAGAACACTTGCTTTTAATCCGCACCCATGCCGCAAGCACTTATCCAGAAGAGTGCTGCGGTATAATCTTGGGTTATCTTGCTAATGAGAGCAAAACTGTGGTAGAAGTAATACCAACAGAAAATGCTTGGAGTGGAGAGACATTAGAGGATAATAAAAGGCGGCGATATGCGATCGCACCCGAAATTATGCTAAAAATACAAAAAGAAGCACGCGATCGCTCTTTGCATATTATTGGTATATACCACTCCCATCCCGATAATCCAGCGATTCCTTCAGAAAGCGATCGCATACAAGCTTGGCAAGAATATTCATATATCATAGTTTCTGTCCCCAACGGCAAAGCGGGTGAACTCAAAAGCTGGCATCTTGACGGCGATCGCCAATTTCAAGAAGAAGAAATTGAAATTGCATAAAAAAATTAACAATTAAAAATCTTTTTTCCCCACCTTTTGTACAGACGCGATTAATCGCGTCTCTACACCTCCCCACAGCGTCACATTTTTCGGTAGGATTAATATTCCGCGCTTCCACATCAAACTGTTATGCTCAATCCCAATCTGGATGAAATCCAGCTCACAAAAGACGATTACGAACGTTACTCCCGACACCTGATTTTGCCAGAAGTCGGATTAGAGGGACAAAAACGTTTAAAATCCGCTAGTGTACTGTGTATCGGTACAGGTGGACTCGGTTCGCCGTTGCTATTGTATCTCGCAGCGGCAGGTATAGGACGTATCGGTATTGTTGACTTTGATATTGTCGATACTTCCAACTTGCAACGCCAAGTGATTCATGGTACATCTTGGGTAGGTAAACCGAAGATAGAATCTGCAAAGAACCGCATTCACGAAATTAACCCTTATTGTCAGGTTGATTTGTATGAAACGCGCTTGAGTTCTGAAAACGCTCTTGATATTATTAAGCCTTACGATATCGTCGTGGATGGTACTGATAACTTTCCCACACGATATTTAGTCAACGACGCTTGCGTGTTGTTAGACAAGCCTAACGTTTACGGTTCAATTTTCCGCTTTGAAGGGCAAGCTACGGTATTTAATTACGAAGGTGGACCGAATTATCGTGACTTGTATCCAGAACCACCACCACCAGGAATGGTTCCCTCTTGTGCAGAAGGTGGCGTACTGGGAATTTTACCAGGAATTATTGGTTTAATTCAAGCAACGGAAACTGTTAAAATCATTTTGGGCAAGGGTGAAACTTTAAGCGGACGCTTAATGCTGTATGATGCCCTTAACATGAAATTCCGGGAATTAAAGCTGCGTCCGAATCCAGTGCGCCCGGTGATTGAAAAGTTGATAGACTACGAACAATTCTGCGGTATCCCACAAGCAAAAGCAGAGGAAGCGAAACAGCAGATGGAAATTCAAGAAATGACGGTGCAGGAATTAAAGCAGTTGCTAGATAGCGGTGCAGATGATTTTGTCCTGCTGGATGTCCGCAACCCCCATGAGTATGAAATTGCTAAAATACCCGGTTCAGTTTTAGTGCCATTACCGGATATTGAAAGTGGGCAAGGTGTTACAAAAGTTAAAGAATTACTCAACGGACACCGCTTAATAGCTCATTGTAAAATGGGCGGGCGATCGGCGAAAGCCCTCGGCATTCTCAAAGAAGCCGGAATTGAAGGTACAAACGTCAAAGGTGGTATCACCGCTTGGAGTAAAGAAGTAGATCCATCAGTTCCAACGTATTAATTTTTAAACGCAGAGGGACACAGAGGTTTAACGCAGAGGGACGCGGAGTTATTTATATTTCTTTGCGAACCTCTGCGATAACTTTGCGTTACTTTGCGTTTCAATTCTTACTTCTGGGCAAACCACTGCCGAATCAACTCTACTTGAAAGCCGTATCCCTCCCCAACCTCCTCAATTAACTCTCTTTGCAACAGCAAATTAAGACTGCTTTCCACTACATCAGGAAACTGTTGCAATAAAGTTTTGCGGCTAACTATTGCCCCTTCCCCAAGTGCAGCGATAAAGCGTAAAATAGCAAGTCCGGCTGCGTCTACTTGATTATTTTGAATATCTGCAAAGAAAAAACCGCCACTACTGAAAGCCGCTGGTATCCCCGCTTCCACATCCATTAAATTTGCCAATCGGCGCACAGAAGGGGCTTGCTCATTTTTGAGGGCGACAATTTCTGCACACAGCAATTGTACCAGGAAAGGGTGACAGCGGGTAAGTTGCAATACTCGCTCAACTGCATTCGGTTCATAACGCAGGGTAAAATCTTTGACAGGATGGTCAATAAGTTGACGCGCTTCGTCTTCTTTCAGGTACGAGATATGCACAACTTGGACATTAATTAAATAACTAGCCCAACGCTGATATTCTTGGATAGTATGAGAGCCAGCAATTAATATCTTAAACTTGGGACGATGTTGGATTAAGTTACGCAGCATTCCTAAAACATCTTCTTCATCAAAGCGTCCTTTGGTTATAGCGCTGTCGAGTACCTCGAACTCATCTAGAGAAAGCAGTGCGGTGTTATCCTGTAACGCTTGTTCTACTTTATCTAGCCATTCGTCAAAGCTGGTGAAGGCGTCTTTTTCCAGTTCTTCTCGTGTTAAGGATGGTAGAGTTAAAGCACTTTGGCGTTTAGCTGAGGTTATCATCCCTCTCGCGAGGTTGTAGAGAAAACCTGCATGGTTGCTTGCTGATGAGGGTGCGCCTTGCAAGTCTACAAACATCGGGATAATGCTATTGGGTAATAGCTTTCCCAAGTTGTTAAGTAGGGAAGTTTTGCCCATGCGTCGCTGACCGTAGAGTAGCAGAGGTGGGCGGCGCCGGTCTAGAAGTAATTGCTCAATGCGTAAGCCAATGCTGGTGCGTCCGATAAAGATTTCTAATTGCTGGTTTAGGGGAACACCAATTATGTAGGGATTATCAATTTCTTGACGGATCTCGACAGCTTTAACTAGTTCCTCTACATGGTAGGCTATTATCTGATACCAACCTTGAGCAATAGGGTAGAAGCGCTCGGCGTATTTGTCGCTGGTGCTGGTCAATTCCTGCAAAAGAGCATCTAAACGAACTGCAACAGCGCTCAGTACTTGACGTTGGCTGTAACTACTTTTTTGGTTCAAAGCAGCGTCCACATCCTCACTGATACTACCAAAGATGATTAGCAGAGCGCTAGCTGGGCTTTTCAGCTCGTCAATTACCATGCTATTGTGAGCGTTACGGATAGCTTCTAAATCTGCATAGTGTTCTAGCCTACGTGCATCAAGTTCAATTTGTACAGCTTGAATTGCCCAACGTTGACGACTGGTACTCAGGTAATTAAACGCAGCACTTCCTTCTGCAAAGTTACGCTCTATTACCAACAGCAGGTGCTTATCCAAGCCATACAGAGGTATCTCCTGCCACTCATCCCAAAAAGCAGAATGCCAACGCAAGAGACTGATATCCTTACCTATGCGTCGTTTGTCAAGTCGATGAAGCAGCATATTCGATAATTGTAGTAATGGATAGGACACCCAAGGTCGCCATGAGTTAATAGTTACTCCCAGACCAACCAGCACGCCAAGCGGCACGCCAAACATCACGCCCACCACCACGAACGCCACGCCAAACTTCACGCTACCCGCCACGCCAAACGTCATGCCAAACGTCACGCCAAACGTCATGCCAAACGTCACGCCAAACGTCACGCCATACATCACGCCATACGCCACGCCATACGCCACGCCATACGCGACGAAAACCGCCATGCCCGCCACGAAAAACAACATGTTACTCGCCATCCCCACGCCATACGCGACGAAAACCGCCATGCCCGCCACGAAAACCGCCATGCCACTCGCTATGCCACTTGCTACGCCCGCCACGAAAACCGCCACGCAAAACGCCACGCAAAACGCCACACCACCCGCCAGGCCATACCCCACACCAAACGCCCCGCCAAACGCCCCGCCAAACGCCACACCACCCGCCACGCCAAGCGCCACACCACCCGCCACACCACCTGCCACACCACCCGCTACGCCAAGCGCCACGCCACCCGCCACGAGAAGCACTATTTCTTCTAATGATTTACCCAATACCAACAACACCAAGCCAAAAATTAAATTAGCAAGGAGGGGTAAGACCAAGTACCCCTGTATTAGCAGCCGCCACAAAGCCAGGTTTTGCCATCGTCCTCGTGTAAACAGAAAAAATAGAGATGAGTCCGGTTCTAAATCAGTGTCAATACGTTTGAGGTGGTTACGCCACGCCTTTGGACGGAAGAAAAGCCAGAACAGCAGTTGCAGGCTACCGAGTATCAAGTTGGGGTGCTGTTTGGGTGCATGGGTGTAGATTTTACTGTAGTCGGTGGGGGTCATATTGGTTGGGATTTTTTTGGGTTCCTCTGTCTGAGTCCATACCCGCCAAGGAATAAATTCCCTGGCTAATAGCGAAAGTCCTCTCAAGAGGACTGCAAAACTGAATCTTTCAAGGGTTTCAGTCAGTTTTAACTGACTTGAGCTATTAGCCTGGAAATTGATTTCCGGGCGGGTGTGAGCGCTTACCAGTAAATCCGGATAAGCGTATTCAATATAATCATTGCAGCACTTCCCAATCTTCTGGAGGCACAGCTGGCTCAAATGGTTCATCATAGCGATAAACCTTATCACGTAAGGGATTGAGCAAAATATTTTTCATCGTTCGGTTAACTAAACTAAGATAATCGTCTAATTCTTCATATACAGTCAATTCTGTTTCTTCTTCGGAAGTGAGAGCAGATTCTTTTTGTTTATTTATTAATTTTTCAATTCGCTTTTGTACCTGACTAGAAGCGCGAAATATTGGTACTCCTTCTACTAACTCGATGCGAACAGCACCCTCTGAAGGTAAACTGTTGGGTAAGTGATGCAGCTTTAGGGGAAAATTAATTGTCATGGCATTTGTCTAAAAACATAGGGTAAATATTTACCTCTACTTATCCAATTGCAAATCGCACTGTTTAAATACATAGTTAACAGCCGCAAATAGCTGCTCTAAGTCTTGAATTGTATAGAAAGTTTTATTTTGTGTAAATATATCTATATTTAACTTGCCAAACTGCCATACTGACCCATTAGAAACAATGCCAAATATCGTCTTTTCTGGTTCGTTATTAATCCGCTGCACTGCTAACATTTCTGCCAAGCACTGACCCCAACCTTCGGTAAAGTCGCTTTCTTTCTTTGCTTCAACTAATACAAAATATGGCTTGTCAAACACTACCGTGCCGAGGGGCGATCGCTTTGCCAATATATAATCAGGAACACCGCATAACTTCTCATCATAAATCAACGTTTGGTGACTCCAAAGTAAAAACTTACTTCGATAAGCTTTCCATACTTCTTTTAATACTGGATAAATGATATTCTCACAAATCGCAATTTCTGAATTATCAAAAACTCCTTCATTAAAAATCAAATCTAATTCCTGTCTAAAGCTGGCACTAATTTCAAAAGGTGTTTCCCTAATGAAATTATCCCGAACATACTTAATCTGAAATTCTTTGGCAACAACGCTAATACTCTTGTAACTACTAAAAGGCATTTCTTCAGCCCTCGTTTTGTGTATCTAATAAATGAGCAAATGGTTTTATCTGTCTTAACCCTTCTTCTTGCCAATTTTCATCATCCTCCCCATCTTCTAGAGTAAATAATCTTTCCATACAAAGAATTTGCAGTAAAAGTGGAAAACAGTGACTTTGTGTTAAAATCCACTCTATATCTTCATCAGTAAATGGAATAGGAGAACTTGCTATTAATTCTCGTGCTTCTGCTTCTGTCAGCGCACCCAATGTAGCGGTATAGCCGAAAATATTGAAGAAGGGTGAACTATGTCCGGTATTATGTGCTAGTTCAATCGGTGAAGAATGGGTTGCTAAAACAAACGCTAAATTACCATCTGTAGAGTTTGTAGCTAAAGAACGCAAACATTCCCAAAATGCATCATCAAGTTCTGGACAGCGTTGCAATCCTACGCCAATTTCATCTAATAAAATAATTGTGGGATTATGCAAATTTTCACTCATCAAATCCATGAAGTAATCAAGATTACAAGGATTTGGTACTTTCATTCCCAAAGATTCTAAAATGTAACTTAGTAGTCTTTCTCTGTTTGCCATGCGTTGGTCTTGAAAGTCTACGAATATCCACTTATAATTTTCTGGATGCGGTAGCCAAGAATACTTTTGATTGAGGCGTAAATTTTCTGTTGGGGTGGTGGTGATGTTTTTCAGGTAGTGCAGCAGTGAGGTTTTACCGCTGCGCTTTTTGCCGATAATGGCAGCGTTTTGTAGGGGATGGCGTTTAAGTAGGTTGAAAAGGCGTTTAAGTTCGTAATTACGTCCGAAAAAGTAGCGAGGATCGGTGATTGGGGTTCCGGTGATGAAAGGCGATCGCTCTTCTCTTCCTATTACAGGTTTATAAAGTTCTTTTCTATACAAAACAGGTGTAAGATGTTCCGGAATACCTTGTAGTTGAATTTCTACACGACCAAACTGATAAGCGTCTTCTATCGAACGATTTGCGGCTAATGCTTTATAAAAACCAACTGCGAAAGCGATCGCAGCTTTATCACCAATAGCGTCATTCATCCCAATTACAAAGGGGATGTGTTGGGCGATCGCAACAGCCTGTATTTCAGAATAGCAGGCATTCAGCACCACACAACTAACTTGCAATGAGAATAACTTGAACATTGCAGCTAAAGCATCAGGCTTAACAGGCTGAACTTTGCCTACTTCATTTTCAAAGCACAGTTCACCAGTACTCTTACCATGTCCGGAAAAGTGTATAATCTGCGGTTGAATATCAAATATCGCCTGTGTGATATCCCCGACGCGGACTGACTCTTGCTGCTCTAATTGATACTTTTCTGATTTGGCTATTTGCAACCTTGCTTTAATATCTCGCAACTCTTGAAATAATCTTAGTCGAGATTCATCACTTGGATCGGCTGCTAAAAACAGGATTTTTATAGGGATATCACTGTTCATTCACAAAACAATGAAAGTAACATTGTTTATATATTACCTGATGGTTTATGGGAACCTACCCCAATATCCGCGCCCGTAAACGTTATCGGGGTTTAAAGTTCTTTCATCGGTTTCGTTACTGTGGGTTTGATGAGCGTTTGCGCTGAATAATCTCAGGTAACTCGTCTATGTTGAGGGGTTTGGCATTTGCTCTAATCCGGTCTGATAACTCATAAAACGCTTCATTATCGTCTGGGTGCTGCAATACGTAAGCTCTCAAATCGCCTTTACTCATCGTTTTGAAATTCGGTTTGGTCATAACCAACTCTTCCTTCTTTGTCAACTGTTATCTCTATCTTGTCACCCGCCAGAATCACCAAATCGTCTGTTCTTTCATCTATTCTGACTAAATATATGGGTAGAAATATTTTGGTTAACAAGTACGAGAGCCGGAATAGTTCTTTAAGTTGTTCTACTGTTGGCTCCATCTCATACCCTAACAAAATTACAGGATTTTGGATTTTAAAGTTGTTGCCATACAAGCGTTTCAACAATCCATTTGTTGCAATTGCTATAAACTCAAGAATGAGGAGTCAAAAGTTAATAACTCCTAACTCCTCACTCCTATAGCTGGGGACTGGGGACTGGGGACTGGGTGAAAAGCCTTTTTGTGTCTAGGTTTTATCATCTGTTGATGTCCGGCAGCACCTTGGCTATTACTATAATTGCCGTACAGACGTTCCAGTGGAACGTCTCTACCTAACTTTTTTTACAATTGACAACTCAACTCGCCGGCTTTTTGACTAAAGCGGCTGTTTTCGCGATAATCTACAGGACAATCTATTACTGCTGGGACATCTTGTGCTAAAGCTTCTTTGAGAATCGGAACTAAATCAGTAGCAGATTCAACGCGATAACCTTTTAAACCCATACTTTCTGCTAATTTGACAAAATCGGGATTGCCAAAATGCACAAAAGACGATCTACCTTTGCCAAAGTGATTTTCTTGTTTCCACTCAATTAAACCGTAGCCACCATCATTAAAAATTAAGGTGACAAAAGGTGTACCAACGCGCAAAGCTGTTTCTAATTCTTGGCAATTCATCATAAAACCACCATCACCAGTTGCAGCTACAACTTTACGGTTGGGATAAACGAGTTTTGCTGCTAAAGCGCCAGGAATCGCAATTCCCATTGCGGCAAAGCCATTAGAAATCAGACAAGTATTCGGACTATGACAATGATAATGACGGGCAATCCACATTTTATGTGCGCCGACATCAGATATTACAATATCTTCTGGTCCCATCACTTGCCGCAAGTCATAAATTAACTTTTGTGGCTTTATCGGATATCCATCATCATTAGCATATTGTTCGTAATCGGCACGAATACTTGAGCGTAAAGTGATGGCAAATGGGTTGTGTTTACCTTGTCTATCTGCTAACTTTAAAATCTCATTCAGAGAATCGGAAATATCCCCAACTACTTCAGTACGAGGAATATAACTACTATCAATTTCTGCCGGATTTGCCCCAATATGCACAATGGGAATTTTACCGCTAGGATTCCATTTTTTCGGAGAAAATTCAATCAAATCATAGCCGATCGCTATCACTAAATCTGCGTTATCAAAAGCACAAGTGATAAAATCTCGCTGTTGCAATCCCACTGACCACAATGCTAAAGGGTGAGTATAAGGAATTACACCTTTACCCATAAAAGTATTGGCAACAGGAATATTCATCTGGGTAGCAAATTGCGTCACAGCGTCGCTAGCTTGAGCGCGAATCGCTCCATTTCCCACTAATATTAACGGATTAACTGCCTGAGAAATTGCCGCTGCTGCTGCCCGAATACTCGCAAAAGAAGCATAGGTTTTCTCTATATTATGCTTCTGCAAAGGTTTCCCTTCTACAGGCATGGCGGCAATATTTTCCGGAACATCGATGTGAACTGCACCGGGTTTTTCAGTTTGCGCTACTTTAAAGCCCTTTCGCACAACTTCTGGTGTAATACTCGGTCGCACAATTTGCTTAGTCCACTTTGTCACCGGGGCAAACATCGCTACCAAATCTAAATATTGATGCGATTCGATGTGCATTCTATCTGTGCCTACTTGCCCGGTAATTGCTACCAAAGGCGCACCATCCAGGTTAGCATCCGCTACACCCGTCATCAAGTTGGTTGCCCCAGGACCGAGTGTAGAAAGACACACCCCGGCTTTTCCGGTCAGGCGTCCGTAAACATCTGCCATGAATGCCGCACCCTGTTCGTGACGGGTAGTGATAAATTGAATGGAAGAATTTTTTATTGCTTCCAAAACGTGCAAATTTTCTTCGCCAGGAAGTCCAAAAACGTATTGCACTCCTTCATTTTCTAAACACTGTACCAGTAGATCCGCTGTATTCATTTAATTAATTCCGTAACTAAGATTTAGGGGTTAGGGGTTAGAGGTTAGGGAGAGGGGGGGATGGGGAGAGGGGGGGAGTGGGAGAAAAAAGAATTACTATTTGTCTCCTTGTCCCCCAAGTCGTCCCCCACTCCTCCACTCCCCCACTCCTCCACTTTCTACTCCCCAATCACTTAACCCACACTGTTTTAACATTGACAAACTCGTGTATGCCCTGAATACTCAATTCTCGTCCATATCCAGAACGTTTAATTCCCCCAAAGGGCATCCGGGGGTCGGATTTTACCATACTGTTGATGAATACGGCACCGGCTTCGATTTCGTCAATTAAGCGATCGCTTTCCCCCTCATTTTGCGTCCAAGCACTGGCACCCAAACCAAAGGGTGTACCATTAGCGATCTTTATCGCCGCATCGATATCCGGAACCCGAAATAACATCGCCACGGGTCCGAAAAATTCCTCTTGTGCGGTGGGGCTATCTGTGGGAATATTAGTAAGAATCGTGGGCGGATAGTAGTTACCAGGGCGATCGCTATCAGGTTGTCCACCGATGAGGATTTTTGCCCCACTCTTGAGACTTGCTTGCACTTGTTCGTCTAAATCTTGGAGAATACCGGGAGTTGCCAAAGGTCCTAAATCTATGTCTGGTGACATGGGATCGCCAACTTTTAGCGCTTGGAATTTTTCTAGGAGTAGTTTTTCAAATTTATCGGCGATCGCTTCCACCACAATAAAACGTTTCGCTGCAATACATGATTGCCCGTTATTCAACATCCGCGCTGTAGTCGCTGTTGCAACTGCTGTTTCTAAGTCAGCGCTTTCTAACACGATAAACGGATCGCTTCCGCCTAATTCCAAGACAACCTTTTTAATTTGTTTCCCCGCAGCAGCAGCAAGTGATGCACCTGCGGGTTCGCTTCCTGTCAAGGTGGCAGCTTTTATTCTGTCATCAGCCATTAGGTCTGCTACCTTCGCAGCACCAATTAATAGTGTTTGAAATGCACCTTTGGGAAAACCTGCCCTTTGCATGATATCTTCAATTGCCAAGGCACACTGCGGCACATTAGAAGCGTGTTTCAGCAAGCCGACATTACCTGCCATCAATGCCGGTGCAGCAAAACGGAATACTTGCCAAAAGGGAAAATTCCACGGCATGACGGCGAGAATTATACCTAATGGTTGATAGCGGACAAAACTACGACTGGCATCGGTTTTCACTTCCACATCGGCGAGAAATTCAGCCGCGTGTTCGGCGTAGTAGCGACATACTAAGGCGCATTTTTCGACTTCAGAAATGGCAGCTTTGTAAGGTTTGCCCATTTCTAGGGTCATTATCTTAGCAAAGTCAGCTTTTTCTTTGTCTAAGATATCAGCCGCTTGTTGCAGCCAGTGCGATCGCTTGCTAAAGTCAGTTTTGCGATAATCATCAAAAGCCAAACCTGCCAAATCCAACTTAGCGGCAATTTCCGCATCAGTTAGCGGCTCAAAAGTTTTTAGTGTTTCCCCTGTAGCGGGATTAATGGTGGCGATCGCCATTACCTGACCTCCCGTTGAAAATAACTTACAGTAGCTTTATAGTCTTACACATAGTAATTGCGGCAGCTACCACCCAAATTCTAGTCTGTTAAACAAGATTTGGTTTCTCAATGTTAAAGTTTCGCAACTAAAACCAAAATAAAATATACAAACTATATCTGTATTTATATTGATTTTTTCTGGGAAAATGTCACTTCTCGATCGCCCCCAAGCTTTTTGTACTATCTTTGTAAGTTTCTGCTATCTAACCCAAGTTGCTAGTTATGCTTTAGAGGGTTCGCAGGCATAACATTAAAGCAATAAAATCCCCTCCAGAGTCAAAATCGGAGGGGTTTATGTTAAATGAAA